>DAOKZN010000001.1:0-4894 GCA_035325625.1 Mesorhizobium sp.
CCGTCATAGAGGTTGCGCCGCGTCTCGGCCAGGATCGGCTCGGCCGAAACCGCCGGCAGGCCGGCGCAGGCTTCCTCGACGATGCGGGCCAGACGTTCCTCGTCGAGCGGCCGGAGCGATCCGTCTTCCGCCTTCACATGCAAGGACGACGCAGCGCTTTCCGATGCAGCCGCCTTCTCCGCCGCGCGCTCCCGCGCCCGCTCCTCACGGTAGAGCACATAGGCGCGGGCGACCTTGTGGTGCTCGCCGCGCATCAGCGCCAGCTCCACCTGGTCCTGCACGTCCTCGATGTGGAACAGGCGCCCCTCGCCGGCGCGCCGCGTCAGCGCCGACACCACCTGCGCGGTCAGTTCCTCCACGGTGTCGTGCACGCGGCGCGAGCCGGCCGCCGCCGCGCCCTCGACGGCGAGGAACGCCTTGGTCAGCGCCACCGCGATCTTGGTCGCGTCGAAGGGCGTCACCGCACCGGTGCGCCGGATCACGCGGTAGCCGGGCTCGGCCGGCACATGCGCGGCGTCCTTGAGAATCAGCGGAGCCTTGTCGGCCCCGTCGGTGTGAAGTGCAGTGGTCGCCGGCATCTTGTCCCCGTGGCGCTGTGGACGGGGATCGCAGGGGGAGCGCAGCCGGAACGCGGACGCCATGCGCCGCATCGAAGAGCCAAGCGCACCGCCGGGGCACCCCGCCCGAGGTTCGTTCACATCGTCACGGCAGGTCTCCTGGCTCGCGGGTCGCCGTTGCTGTCTGGCCTTCCCGGCGCCTCGACACCAGTGACCTTGGACGACAGCAACTCGCCGCTTACAGTTGCGGGGGCAGCGCCGGCTTTCCCGAGAGCGGGGCACCGGCTTCCCTCTTAGCTCCCGAGCTAAACCGACTCGGAAGAACCATGACAACTACATATAGTTGCCATCGCCAGATCATTGTCAACGGGTTGTCTGCCGCTTGAACAAGATCCACCGCTCCGGCAGGCGAGCGAGACGGCCCATGCAGCCCTCGCCCTAAAGCATGCCTCCCGAAAGTGGGAACCGGTTTCGGGATAAAGAGATGAAGCGTACGGAGCGAATCCGGAAGATCGCGACACGCTTTAGAGACGGAGCCTCACCCCGGCGCGCTTCAGCAGCCAGTAGAACAGGCCCGTCGCCACGGCTCCCGCCAGGATGGCGACGATGAAGCCTCCGGGCGTCTCGGTCAACGGCGTGTCGGAGGTGTTCATGCCCAGTATCCCCGCGACAAGGGTTCCGGGAAGAAGAAGCGCGCTGATGACGGCCAGCGCGCGGAGGCTGCGGTTGGATTCGTCCGCCAGTTCGGCTGAAAGCTCCTCCTGCAGCAGCCTGGCGCGGTCGTTGATCGTGGCCACCTCGTGGTCCAGCTGCCCCATCTGCGCGGCGAGACGATCCAGCACCTCATATGCGCTGCCCGGCAGCGTCCAGTCCGATCGGCGCTGATCCCGGAAAAGCGCCACCAGGCTCGAAACGGGCCGGTGCAGCGAAACCGCCAGGCGCCGGACCTTCCTGAGGTCCTGCCTGTCGTCGCGGAAAGTCCCGGCCATCAGGCGGTCTTCCACCTCGTCGAGATGCTGCGCCGCCTCGGCGAGGCGCAGGCCGATGTTTTGGGCGAAGGCGCCCATGATCGCCTCGAACAGCTCGAACGCCGTGGCTGGACGCAGGGTGCCGGCGACCAGCGCCTCGTGCACGTTCTGCACCGATGCCAGCGTGTGCCGGCGGCCTGTCACCAGCAGCGTCTCGGTCACGGCGAAGTAGAGCCGGCCGACGGTGTTGGATCGCCTTTCGAGCTCGCCATGCAGTTCCGCGGCAACCCCGTGGACGACGCCTTCCTCATGGCCGAGGGAAAAGCCGAAGTCGTGGCCTTCCAGTATGGCGCGCGACGCCGCCGGCAACGCGCAGGTGTCGCCCAGCCAGCCGCGGGTGCGCTGGTCGACGAGGTCGACATGTATCCAGACCCAGCCTATCCGGGCGGCCACCGCCGCGCCGAGTTCGCGGGCGGAGACCGGTTCGGCCGCCTTGCCAGGCAATCCGCGGCAGGCCCAGACCAGGCCGGGCGCCTGATTCTGGTCCTCTCCGTTCAGAAGCTTCAGTTGCAGCGGGTCGTTCATGGCCACGGCCTTGATTGCCGGGCAAAAGGGGCGGCGCCGGTCAGGGCGCCGCCCCTGTTTGCGCGTCTAGAATATCTGCCGGAAAGCCATGAACAGCACGAAGGCGAGGCCGATCGACGCCGGCAGGGTCAGCACCCAGGCGAGCAGCAGGTTGCGCACGGTCGACCATTGCAGGCCCGACCCGTTCGCCGCCATGGTTCCCGCCACGCCCGACGACAGCACATGCGTGGTGGAGACCGGCAGCCCGAGATGGTCGGCCGCGCCGATGGTCGCCATCGCCACCAGTTCCGCGGCCCCTCCCTGGCCGTAGGTGAGATGGCTCTTGCCGATCTTTTCGCCGACCGTCACCACGATGCGCTTCCAGCCGACCATCGTGCCGAGGCCGAGCGCCAGGGCGACCGCGATCTTCACCCAGATGGGGATGAACTTGGTCGCGTTGTCGACGGCCTTGTGATAGTCGGTGACGGCCTTCAGGTCCGCCGCCTCCATCGCCAGGAGCTGCTTCTTGTCGATCAGCTTGAGCGCCTCGCCGATCAGATAGATGTCGTTGCGGGCGTTGCTGACCAGGTCGGTCGGCACCTTGTCGACCGACTGGTAGGGCTGCAGCGACGCCGTCGTGTCATGGATGAAGGTCTGCAGGGCCACCGTGGTCTGGTCGCTCCAGGTCTTCATGCGCACCGCCTCGGCCACTGCGGCCTTGGCGTCGGCGACGGCGACGTCGGGCTTGACGTATTTCCCGAGAGCCTGCTCGACGCTGACGGAAGCGGTCTTGTAGGCGTCCAGATAGTTGACGTCGGGGGTACGGTTGAGGGCGTAGGCGGTCGGCACCACGCCGATGAGGATGAGCATGATGAGCCCCATGCCCTTCTGGCCGTCGTTCGAGCCATGGGCAAAGGACACGCCCGTGCAGGTGAAGATGAGCAGGGCGCGGATCCACAGCGGCGGCGGCTGGTTGCCCTTGGGCGCCTCGTAGAGAGCCTTGTTCTTTATGACGAGCTTCATGGCGAGCAGCAGCAGCGCCGCCGCCACGAAGCCGACGATCGGCGAGACCAGCAGCGAGATGCCGACATTCGTGGCCTGGGACCATTCGACGCCGCTTGTGGCCGAGCCGGCCGGCGCCATGAACTGGTTGGCGAGGCCCACGCCGATGATTGAACCCACCATGGTGTGGGAGCTGGAGGCCGGCAGGCCGAGGAACCATGTGCCGAGGTTCCACAATATGGCGGCGACCAGCAGGGCGAACACCATGGCGAAGCCGGCGGACGACCCGACCTGCAGGATAAGCTCGACCGGCAGCAGCGAGATGATGCCGAAGGCGACGGCGCCGGTCGAGGTCAGCACGCCGAGAAAATTGAAGAAGCCGGACCACATCACCGCGAATTCGGCCGGCAGCGAGCGGGTGTAGATCACCGTCGCCACGGCGTTCGCCGTGTCGTGGAAGCCGTTGACGAACTCGAAGCCCAGCGCGATCAGCAGGGCGAGCCCGAGCAGGATCCACGGCACGCTCTTGGCCACGGCCAGGTCCTGGCTGAGCGCATATCCAATATAGGCGACACCCGCGAAAACGATCGCGCCGAAGACCGGCAGGAACCATTTGCTTCCGCCCGACTGGTCGAGCGGGTGATCGGGCCTGGGAATTCCAGCGCCGCCTGAAACTATATCCACCATGATCTGAACCCTTCCGCTTTGCTGTCGGTGACGTGCGCTGCAACCTTGGGATGCAGGAAAGCGGAAAAACGCTAGAACCGGGGGGTGAACCTAGTATGACAGCTCCGCCGCCGCCGAACGGCCGGCCTGTCACGCGAGTGTCGCAACGGAGTCGGAAGATCACGGCAGGCGCGAATGTGCTTTCGACGCTCTCCTGTTTCGACGCGACCTATTGGGATCTCCAATGCAAGCCTCAGATGTTATGACTCGCGACGTCGTTGTTATCGGGCCCGAAGCCAGTGTCGGCGAAGCCGCCAGGCTGCTGGCCGAGAAGGATGTCAGCGCCCTGCCCGTGGTCGACGAAAGCGGCAAGATCGTCGGCATCATCAGCGAAGCCGACCTTGTCCGGCGCACCGAGATCGGCACGGCCAAGCATCGTCCCTGGTGGCTGGAAGCGCTGACGCCCGGCGTGACGCTGGCCGAGGAATTCACGAAATCGCACGGCAGGGCGGTCTCGGAACTGATGTCGCGGGAGGTCGTCTCCGCCACCGAGGAGACCCCGTTGCAGGAGATCGCCGCCCTGCTCGAGCGCCACCGCATAAAGCGCGTTCCGATTGTCGCCGATGACGGAAAGCTGGCCGGCATCGTGAGCCGCTCGAACCTCGTGCAGGCAATCGCCACCGCGCCCTCGCAAGGCGACGTGTCGGAAACGGACCGCGCCGCCCGGCTCGAAATCCTGTCGCGGCTGGCGGAGCAGTCCTGGACGGATTTCGGCGACCGCAACATCACCGTTTCCAACGGCGAGGCCCATATCTGGGGTCTGGTCGGCTCTCCGTCGGAACGCAAGGGGCTGATAGCCCTGGCGGAGGGCGTTCCCGGCATAACCGCCGTCCGCGACGAGATGATCGCCGCCTACTGACCGGAGCCCGGCGAACGGGGTCGCGCCCGGCGCGCGGCCCTCAAGGGCAGTCGCTCGGCGCCGGCAATCCGGCGAAACGGTCGCCGATCCAGCCGACGGCCTCGTCGGCCGCCTCGCGCGCGATGAGGCGATGGACGACGCCGGGCTTTTCGACCATGCGCACGGAAACGCCGGCCTTGCACAGGCGCGCCATGTAGTCCGCGGTCACCTCGGGCGCG
>DAOKZN010000001.1:4994-32611 GCA_035325625.1 Mesorhizobium sp.
TGCCCGCCCTGGGAATGGCCCCAGACCGCAAAGCGCTGCCCGGCATGCGCTTCCGGCGCGTTGCGCGCGGCGCGAACCGCATCCAGAACGGCATGCCCCTCGCTCTCGCCGACCAGATAGGGGTGCGGGCCGGGCGTTCCCAGACCGGGATAGTCCGGCGCGACAACCGCATAGCCGCGCTTGAGCAATTCGGGCAGGCCCATGATCATCTTCAGCACGTCGCGGGACAGCGACGGCGCGCAGAGCCGGTCCACCCCGCTCGTCGGATGCTGCCACGAGACGACCGGCACGCCGTCGGCCGGCGGCGCGCCGTCGGGAACGACGAGCACGGCGGAGGCCGCCACCGGCTCGCCATCGAGGCCGGTGGAGCGGTAGAGCAGCCGCCACGCCTTTGCTCCCTCCGGCACGGAGCCGGTCAGGGCCTCCTGCCGGATGATGGTTCCTGGCCGGCCGGCGATCTCTTGCGGCCCAGCCGTGTAGAAGGAGGGAACGTCCTGTGCGGCCGCGCTGCCGGCGAGGGCCACGACCGACGACGCGGCCGAGACGAACAACGCCAGCCAGCCGCTTGCCATCATGCAGCGAATGCCGGGAACCTGTGGCCTGGGAACCTGTGGCCTGGGAACCTGGGCCCCGGGAACCTGGGCCCCGGGAACCTGGACCATTATACCGTCTCCATCCAGAATGATCCGCCCGCTTTCGGGAGGCATGCTTCAGAATCTGCCGCCGGTCCGGAAGCCTCCCGATCCGCCTCGTCCGGCACTGCCGCCCCTGCCCGCCGATCCTCCGAAGACGCCGCCGCCGGGGCGGGACGGGATCGATGCGCGGTTTCCGCCCGGACGGTAGCCGCTTCGCAAGGCGTCGCCGAGCTCGCGCGACGACAGCACGCCGCCGATGATGCCGCCGATGATATCGCCGATCAGCTTGTCGTTGCTGAACCCGCCGCCCTGCCGCTCATAGCCCGACCGGCGGAATTCGTCGCGGGACCGCTCGAACTCGGCGCGCTTCCTGGCAAGGTCGAGCGACGTGCGGCGGGCTTCCTCGGCCTCCCTGCTCCAGCGGCCGAGCTCCGTCTCCACCTGCTGCAGGCGCTGGACGATCCGCTCGTCCTCGGGCGTCGGGGTCTCCAGCGCCTCGCGCATCAGCCTGCGCAGGTCTTCCCTCTGCATGGAGGCAGCGAGCTCGCTCAAGGCGCCGGCAAGGCCCAGCTCGCCCTCCTCGCCGAGCAGGCCCCGGCGCTCCTGCTCGAGCGCGGCGTCCTCGCTTTCAAGCGCGGCGATCCGCGCGTCGGCGGCATCGAGCGCCTGTCCGGCGGCCCGGTGGGCGGCCTCTCGCGGTTCGATCCCGGCAGCCACCAGCGCGGCGCGTTCGAGCGCGGCGAGCTTTTCCTCTTCCTCGGCGACTTCCGTCTTCAGCCGGTCGGCATGCTCGCGCAGCCGCTTGGGGATTTCCGTCAGGGTGAAGTAGTTCTGCCGTGCCGGCTCGTAGTTGACGACACGGGCCACATAGCCGTCGCCGAACCGCGCGAATGCTCCGCCGCGATAGGCCGAGGTGCCGTATCCGCGTCCCCACAGATAGACGAAAAGCCGGTCCGCGAGATAGGGCTTCGATTTCTCGTCGCGATCCGCCTCCGAGCGGAGGGCCTTCTCCTCGGCCGCCTGCGCCCGTGCCTGCGCGCCTGCCAGCCTGGCCGCCTGCGCCTGCCAGGCGACGTCGTCGGCGATCCGCTTCTCGGTCGCCTCGGTGAGCGCGGTTATCGCATCGGCGGCCTGGCTCACCGCCTCCGCCTTGGCCTCCCGCTCCCCGCGCGCGGCCGCAAGTTCGCCGAGAAGGGCTTCGCTGCGCTTCGACAACGCCTCCAGCTTCTGCTTCTGGTCTTTTACCACGGCAAGCGCCTTGCGCTCCGCCTCGTCCAGCGGGCCGATGACCCGGTCCTGCAGCAGCGTGTCGAGGCGGATGCGCGCGAGCGACTTGAACAGCTCCGCCTGCTCCGCCCGCAAGCGGGCGATCTCCGACGCGGAGGTCTCGATGATCCGGGCCAGCCGGTCCTCGTCCGCGCGAAGGCCGAGGCTCGCCTGCTCTATGGACTTCAATGCATCGAAAGCGGTGATCATCGACGCCCTACCACTCCGTGATGGCTCCGCCGGAAACGGCCATCGAATAGACGGGATCGAGCGCGCCGCGCGGTTTGGTCGCGATGACGTCGTTCTGCAGGATGCCGTCGTCCATCTTGTCCCGCCGCACAGCCTCATAGGTGCTTTGAGGCACGCGGATGCCCCATTTCGACACGGTTTTCGTCTGGCCGTTCTCCTCGCTCCTGATCGGGAACTGAAGCGGCCTTCCGTCGGGCGCCACCGCCTCGACGATCAGGTAATAGTTGCGCGCGCCCGTGTTGACATCCGGGATGCGGTAGACGCCGCTGTCTTCCCCGGCCCGGGAGACGACCCGCAGCTGATAGACCTGGACCAGCTCCGCGCGCACCCTCTCCAGCGCGGCGAGCGCGACGCGCACGGCCTCGGCGTCCGAGCGGGACAGGGCGGAAGCGGCGTCGGCCTGCAACTGCGCGATGCGGTCGCGCGCGTCGCCCGTCCTGGCCTCGCCGAGCGCGGCCGCGCCGGCCGCAGCGATCTGCCGGGGCAGCGTCTCGGTCAGCTCGACACGGGCGGCGGCCGCCTCGCGCCCGGCCGAGACCTGCTGCCAGTAGGACCATCCACCCCAGGCCGCGACCACGATCGCGGCTACGGCCAGCGCCTTGCCCAAGGTGCCGCGCCGCACCCACAGGCCGGCGAGGCTGCGCGAGAAGCCCGCGGGCGTCGGCTCGTAGGTGAAGCGGCTTTCCTTGAGCGCCTTGATGCCCTCGTCGAGGATGCGGTCGGAGACGGCGAGGCCCTGGCTCTCGTAGATGCGCCGCAGCCGTTCCTTCAGCACGTCGTCGCGCCCGTCCTGCTCCAGTTCCTTGAGGGCGACCGCTTCCTGATGACGAAGCGTGTCGACCACATCCATGGCCAGCATCAGCTCGTCGAGGACGGGGCCTCCGGGACCGGCGGGTGCGGACGGGGCGGCGGCGGCGCTTTCGGCCATGATCGTATCAGGCGCCACCCGCTCAGCCGTCAATGACCAGCGCGTTCCCTTCCGCGGCCAGGCGGGCTATCCGCTTCTTGCCGTCCTCGACGGCATTGCGGATCTCCTCGCTGTTCTTCGTGGAAAGCTCCCGCATTTCGGCGATGATCTCCACGGAGCGGGCCTGGAAATTGATGACGCTGTCGACCAGCTTCTTGACGGCGTCGGCGCGAATGGTCGGGCCGTAGCCGGCCTTCAGCGCCTCTTCCTGGACCTTGCCGCCGATCTCGGCCAGAACCTCGAGGGACTTGGAGACCCCCTCCTTCATCTCGTTCAGCGTCTGCGTGGCCTCGTGCAGGCCGAACAGGCCGGTAAACGACGCCTTGAGCGCCGTCAGCACCGATTCGTTGGTCGAGAAGAAGGATACCGCCTGCTGGTAGACGCGCTCCTTGGCGTTGGTGGTCTGCATCAGGCGCGCCATCACCACGTCGGAGGTGTTGTAGCTGATGGTCATGTTGTCGGCGAGGTCCTTGGCGACCTGATAGCGCCCTTCCTCGTCCTGGACCCGGCGAAGATGCTCGTCGCGGATCAGTTCCAGCTTCGCGCGCTCGGCCACCTCGCCACCCTCCGGGAAGGCCGACACCGCGTCGGATGCCTCCTTCAGCCCGGCCTTGGCGGCGTCGAGCTTGGCCTGCGCCGCCTTCAGGATCTCGAGCGCGGCGACTTCTCCGTGCTTCAGGGCGCCCCGGAAGTCGCGATAGGCTTCCAGAATGGTCTGCTCGCGCTCGATATTGGCCTTGGTGTCCTTGGATACCGCGAGATAGGTCTTCTTGATCTCGTCGAAGCGCGCGGCGATGTCGCCGCGCGAAATCTTCATCCAGACATTCGTGGCGCGCTCGAACACGTCGATCTTGCCATCCTCGATCTGGTCGACCATGCCCTTCGCATCGTCACGGATCGAATCGAAGGCCTTCGATATCTGCTCGTAGCGCTGGCCGATCGACATCGCGGCCACCTGCTCGCGCACCACCTCGTTGAAGACGCTCATCTGCTGCAGCGTCCGGGTGATGATGGCGATCTTTTCCGGCTCGATGTCGGCGATCTTCTCCAGCAGGCCGACGATCGGAGTCTCCTCCGTCTTGTCCTGGACCAGGCCGAGGTCGCGCAGGGTCCCCATAGCCTTGTCGAGGTATTGCAGCGGGGTTTTGACGGTGACCTCGTTCATGGCTGTTTCCTTTCGCGTTGGATGGATATTCCCGGCCTCGCGGTCAGGAGGTTTCCGTGACGGAGAAATGACGGACACTACAGGATTTAGTCAAGGCATGTTCCAATTTCGTGACGAAGCCCGATGCTGCTCGCCGGGCATCCCGTCCCGAATTCGGGTAGCATGTCGCCGGCAGTCCGCAGCGGCACCGGCGCGGGCCAAGACAGGTCCGGTCGGCAAGCCCAGCCGGCAAGTCACGCAAAATGCGCCCGTGCAAAATGCGCCATTGAACGGACGCATTAGTTGAGTGTATTTGTCCACAAATTTTGCGAGCAGGTGGTCCAGATGAGATCGAGCGTATTCCTTGCATGGGCCGTCCTGGCGTTCTTCACGGCGACCGCTGCGGCCCAGGAAGTCCTGCCGCCCGCCGCCGCGCCGGGCGCAGTCGGTGTCACGGCGCCCGAAACGGTCCCGGCTCCCGCAGGCGCCGCCGGGTTGGAGGCGCCGCAAGCCGAGGCCGGAGCGGCACAGGATGCGGGTCCATCCGGGCCAGCCGATGTCGGCACCGCTTTTCTGCCGCACGACCTTTCCCCCTGGGGCATGTTCATGAATGCCGACATCGTCGTGAAGGCGGTGATGATCGGCCTGGCCTTCGCTTCGCTGGTCACCTGGACCGTCTGGCTCGCCAAGACGCTCGAACTGCTTGTCGCGCGCATGCGCGCCCGGCGCGCCATGGCCACGATCGTGCACGCGCGCTCCCTGCAGGATGCGAGCGCGGCGCTGGGGGCCGACAGGAATGCGGCGAGCCTGCTCGTGCAGGCTGCCCGGCAGGAGGTGGACCTTTCCGCCACGGCGCTCGACCACGCCGGAGGGGAAGGGCTGAAGGAACGCGTCGCCTCCCGGCTTTCGCGCATAGAGGCGCAGGCGGCGCGGCGCATGACGCGCGGCACCGGCCTGCTGGCCACCATCGGCTCGACGGCGCCCTTCGTCGGCCTGTTCGGCACGGTGTGGGGCATCATGAACGCCTTCATCGGCATTTCGGAAGCCCAGACCACCAATCTGGCCGTGGTCGCCCCCGGCATCGCCGAGGCGCTGCTGGCCACGGCGCTGGGCCTGGTGGCCGCCATCCCGGCGGTGGTCATCTACAACGTCTTCGCCAGGGCGATCGCCGGATACAAGCAGGTTCTGGCCGACGCCGCCGCCGGCGTCGAGCGCCTAGTCAGCCGCGATCTCGACTACCGGACCGTGCCGGCCCGGGCCGTGGCCGCCGAATAGGGAGAGGCGCCATGGCCGGGAAGGTCCGCGAAAGCAGCGGCGACGAGCTGGAGGAGACGCACGAGATCAACGTGACGCCCTTCATCGACGTCATGCTGGTGCTGCTCATCATCTTCATGGTCGCGGCGCCGCTGGCGACGGTGGACGTCAATGTCGACCTGCCCGGCTCGACCGCAGCGGCGGCGCCGCGCCCGGACAAGCCGGCGTTCCTGACGTTGAAGCGCGACCTTTCCCTGTCGCTCGGCAACGAGAACCTGCCGAGGCAGGGCTTCGGGCAGGCGCTCGACAGGATCACCGGCGCCGACAAGGAGACCCGCATCTTCCTGCGCGCCGACAAGGCGGTCGAATATGGGGAACTGATGGAGGTGATGAACCTGCTGCGCGCGGCCGGCTATCTCAAGGTCGCGCTGGTCGGCATCGAGAATATACCGGAATCCAACGCCGCGGAATCCCATACCGGCACCCCATGACCACCGAACCCGCAGAAATCGCGCTCGACAGGCGCCCCGCGCTGCGGGAGGCCGGCCTGTGGCTGAGCGCGGGCATCGTCGTCCTGGCCGCCCACGGCGCCTTCGCCTATCTGCTCCGCGACGTCGGTTCGCTGCCCGAGCATGACGCGGTGGAACAGGCGATGGTCGTCGACCTGGCGCCGCTTCCGATCTCCGTCCCGGAGGCCGTCCAGACGGAAACGCTGGCGCAGGAAGAGCCGGTGGAGGAAACCGAGCCGCTGGAGGAAACCACGGAGACGGCGGAAGCCGAGCCGGACGAGGTCGCGCAGGAGACCCCCGAACAGGAGACCCCCGAGCAGGCCGAGGATACCGAGCAGGTCGAGGAGACCCAGCCGGAAGAGGAGACCGAGCAGGCCGTGGCCGAAACCGCCGAGCCGGAAGAGGAGCCGGAGCCGGAACCGCAAGAGGTCGAAACCGACGAACCGGAAGTGGTCGAGCGGGAAACCGCCGAAGTGGTGACCCCCGAGGTGGTGCTGCCCCTGCCGCAGCCGCGGCCGGAGCCGTCCGCCGAGAAAAAGGTGGAGCGAAAGAAGCCCGCCCCCCGGAAGCAGGAAACCGCAAAGCAGGAAACCGCGAAGAAGCAGCCGCCCGCCGAGCGCCCGAAGCGTCAGGACAGGCAGCCGTCGCCCGCCTCGCAGGCCTCCGCCGCGTCGAGGGCGCCGAGCATCGACCCCACCCGCTGGAACAGCGCCGTCCGGGCTGCCATCGCGCGCCGCGCGAGCGCCGTGCGCGGCATGCGGGGCACCGTCCGGGTCAGCTTCGTGGTCAGTCCGTCCGGCGCCATCGTCTCGGCCAGCGTCACCGGCTCCTCGGGCGACGCCAGGCTCGACAGCGCGGCGCTCGGCATGGTCCGCGCGGCGCGGGTCCCCGCCCCGCCTGCCGGCCTCGGCGGCTCCCGCCACGCCTTCGCAATTCCCCTCACCTTCCGCTGAACCGGGAGGACGGCCGTTCTCAGTCGAGGATGGCGTGCAGGCGCCTGTACACCTTCCCACTCTTGATGAGCGTGTCGTGGACGCCCTGCTCGACGACCTTGCCGTGGTTCAGCACGACGATGCGGTCGGCATGCTCGATCGTGGCGAGCCGGTGCGCGATCACCAGTGTGGTGCGATCTTGCGCGAGCTCGGCCAGCGACTGCTGGATCTCCCGCTCGGTCTCGGTGTCGAGCGCCGACGTGGCCTCGTCCAGGATGAGGATCGGCGGGTTCTTCAGGAACATGCGGGCGATTGCCAGGCGCTGCTTCTGGCCGCCCGACAGCTTGACGCCGCGCTCGCCGATGACGGTGTCGAGGCCGTCGGGCAGCGCCTCGACCAGCTTGTCGAGACGGGCGCGCTTCACGGCCTGGACGATGTCCGCCTCCGGGGCGTCGAGCCGGCCATAGGAGATGTTCTCGCGGATCGTGCCGCCGAACAGGAAAACGTCCTGCTGGACGATGCCGATCTGGCTCCGCAGCGACGCCAGCGTCATGTCGCGGATGTCGATGCCGTCGATCTGGATCGAGCCCCCGTCGATCTCGTAGAACCGCGGGATCAACGAGCACAGCGTGGTCTTGCCGGCCCCCGAGGGGCCGACGAAGGCGACGGTCTCGCCGGCCTTGAGGTCGAGATTCACGCCGTCCAGCACCGGCCGCCCGCCGGCATAGCCGAAAGCGACGTCGCGGAACCGGATCTCGCCGCGCAGGTCCTTCACCGTGCGCGCGCCGGGCCGGTCCATGATGTCCGGCTGCGTGTCCAGAAGGTCGAGATAGCGCTGGAACCCGGCAAAACCCTTCGGATAGGTTTCGATGACCGAGTTGATCTTGTCGATGGGGCGGAAGAAGACGCCGACGAGCAGCAGGAAGCTGACGAAGCCGCCGTTGGACAATTCGCCCGTCAGCACGAAATAGCTGCCCGCGATCATCACGATGAGCTGGATCAGCCGCATGCTGAGATAGGAAAGCGACATGCTGGCGGCCATGATGCGGTAGGCGGCCAGCTTGGTCTTGCGGTAGTTCCAATTGTCCCGGGCAAACAGGTCGCGCTCGTAGTCCTCGTTGCCGAAGGCCTGCACCACGCGCATGCCGCCGATGTTCTCTTCCAGCCGGACGTTGAAATCGCCGACGCTCCGGTAGAGCATCTGCCAGTTGCGCGTCATGCGCGCGCCGTAGCGGCTCGTCACCCACGCCACCAGCGGCACCACGGCCGCGGTGATGAGGGCAAGCTTGGGATTGATGGTGAGCATCAGCGCGAAGGCGCCGACGAAGGTCATCACCGCGATGAACAGGTCTTCCGGACCATGGTGGGCGACCTCGCCGATCTCCTCCAGATCCTTGGTGACGCGCGCGACGAGGTGGCCGGTCTTGTTGTTGTCGTAGAAGGCGAAGGAGAGCTTCTGGAGGTGGTCGAAGCTCTTGCGGCGCATCTCGGTCTCGATGTTGATGCCGAGCATGTGGCCCCAGTAGACGACGACCGCCATGAGGCCCGTATTGGCCACGTAGAGCGCCAGCAGCCCGAGGCTCGCCAGCAGGATCAGGCCCCATTGCTGCGTCGGCAGCAACTGGTCGATGAACCACTTGACCGCGATGGGGAAGCCAAGCTCGAGCAGGCCGGAGATCACCGCGCAGGTGAAGTCCAGCAGGAACAGCCCCTTCCAGGGCCGGTAATATTCGAAGAAGCGTCGGATCATTTCGGCTGGCTGGCCGCGCCGTGTGGCTGCGGTTAGCTTTCTTCCTTTCTCGCGGCGTCGCCCGAGTATCCACGGCGCCAGTAGGCGACCACGAGATGTTCATCGCGGGCAAGCCCGCATTCCTCCCGAAGATATTTGCGTGTCCGGCGGAAGCAAGCGTGCTCGCATCCGGTCCACACGAAGATGGAGCGGCCGTCCCGCGGCAGCGCCACGGTCCGGATCGCTTCCGCCAGCGCTTCGGTCGTCCCGGCCGGCGCGCCGTTCCTGAACAGCCATTGCAGGTCGACATCGGCGACGGAGCGCAGATCCTGACGCTCGCCTTCGTCCGCAACCTCGATGCGCACGACCGCCTTCGCCTGGCGGGGCAGGCTTTCGAGGATGCGCCCGATCGCCGGCAGCGCCGTCTCGTCGCCGGCCAGGAGATACCAGTCCGCGGCGGCCGCGCTGCCGCCGCCCGGGCCGGTCATGCCGATGACGTCGCCGGGCCGGGCTTCGGCGGCGAAACGGGCGCCCGGCATGTCGTCGCCCTCATGCATGACGAAATCGATGTCGATCTCGCCCCTGGAAACGTCGATGGCGCGGATGGTGTAGATGCGGATGTCCGGGCGCTCCGGGGCGTCGGGCCAGCAGGGCCGGCCGTCGGCGCCCATGGTCGGCCAGGCGGGCGGCACGTCCCGGTTCCTCGGCAGCAGGAGGCGCACATGCAGCCCTCCCGAGGCGAAGCGTTCCAGGTCGCGGCCGGCAAGGGTGATGCGCCGCATGCGCGGGGTTATGTCCGCCGCGCGCACGACGCGCATCTCGCGGAAGTAGGGCAGCAGCGAGCCGGCCGCGCCGTCGCCCTGCCACACGATCTCGGGCCGGTCCCCGATCTCCAGGCTCAGCAGGTGCTCGGCCAGCGCGAGCTTGACATAGGCGAGCGCCACCTCGTCCCTGCCCTGCGCCGAGATCCTCAGGCAGCCCTTGCACGCTTCCAGCCCGGCAACGCCGAACCCGGTCTCGATGCGGCTGCAGGCCCCGTCGACGGTCACGTCGCCGAACTCCCGGAACCGGGCGCAAAGGCGCAGCATGACGGGCTCGGGCGCGGCCAGCCGCACCTCGGCCGAGGCGGTGAAGGTCCGCGGCATCTCAGCCATGGCGCTGCACTCCTTTTCCGAGCAGATAGATCAAGTACGGCCCTCCGATGAGCGAGGCGAATATGCCCAGCGGAAGCTGATAAGGGAAGGCGGCCACGCGCGAAAGCCAGTCGGCCAGAACCATCAGCAGCGCGCCCAGCGCGATGGCGCCTGCAAGCTGCTGGCGGGCGCGGCCGAGGCCGAGCAGGCGCGCCAGATGCGGCGCCGTCAGGCCGACGAAGCTCAGCGGCCCGACATAGTTCGCGGCCAGCGCCGTCAGCAGCGCGGCGAGCACGACGACGGCGAGCCGGACGCGGCCGACATGAAGCCCGAGCGCCCGCGCCATGGGCGCCCCGAGCGGCAGAATATCCAGCCAGCGGGTGGCGAGGAAAAGCGGGGCGGCCAACAGGGCCAGGCCGCACAGGGCCGTCAGCGCGTCCGCCGCGACCACGTCGTTGACGGAGCCGCTCAGCCACCGCAGCAGCGTGTAGGACTGCTGGTTGCCGAGCGCGATCATCGCGGTCAGCACCGCGCTGCACAGCGCATTCATGGCGATGCCGGCGAACAGCAGCCGCTCGGGCCCGAAGCCGGCGCGCGCGCCGATCGCCAGGATGACCGCCAGCACGGCCAGCGCGCCGGCCGCCGCTGCCGCCAGTTGCGGGCCGAGCGAGAAGCCGAAGACGAGCGCCAGGGCCAAGCCGGCCCCCGCCCCCGTGCCGACCCCCAGGATCTCGGGGCTCGCCAGGGGATTGGCGGTGACGCGCTGGACGACGACGCCGGCCGCGCCCAGCATCGCGCCTGCCGCCATGGCGACGGCGATGCGGGGCGCCCGCCAATCCAGAAGGTCCGGCAGGGCCTGCCCCGACGCAATCTGCCAGCCATGCGGGCCGACGCCGACCAGCAATGCCACGCAGGCCGCGGCCAGCGTGCCCGCCACCACCAGCAGGACGACGAGCCATGGCCTCGCCGTCCGCGGGCCCGGGGCCGACCGTGCCGCCACGGAAGGCCATTCGAACATCTTGAGGCGCGGCAGCAGCCACAGCAGCAGCGGCCCGCCCAGCAGCGCGGTCGCAGCGCCCGTGGGCACGCGTTCCCCGCCGGGGCCGGAGAAGAACTGCACCAGCCCGTCGGTCAGCCAAAGCAGGACGGCGCCGATCAGGGGCGTCGCGACCAGCTTCTGGCGCAGCGAGCGGGCGCCGGACAAGGTGGCGAGCGCGGGCGCGGCGAGGCCGATGAAGCCGATGACGCCGACTTCGGCCGCGACCGTGGTGGCGATCCAGACGGCCAGCACGATGATGAGGAAGCGGCTGGTGTGGACGGCGACGCCGAGGTTGCGGGCCGACTGGTCGTCCAGGCCGAGAATGGCCAGCGGCCGCAGGAGAAGGCCGGCAGCGGCCAGCCCCAGCAAAAGCCGCAGCCCGATCGAGACGGTCGGGTGCCAGCCCTGCTGGACCAGCGAGCCGCCGCCCCAGATGAAAAGCGAGAAGAGATATTCGCCGTTGGCGAGGATCAGCGCCGCGCCGAGCGCGTTCGCCGTCAGGGCCACCATCATGCCGGCAAGCACCACGGCCACCGGCTCCAGCCCCCTGCGCCAGGTCAGCGCCAGGATCAGCGCCACGGCCGCAACGCCGCCGGCAAACGCGACCGTGCCGGTGGAGAACTCCATCATGCCCGGCGCGTAGATCGCGGCCGCCGCCATGGCGAGCTGGGCGCCGGCCGATATGCCGAGGGTGGAGGGCTCGGCCAGCGGGTTGCGCAGGATGCGCTGCAGCAGAAGGCCGGACAGGCCGAGCGCCGCGCCCGCCACGATGGCCACGGCCGCGCGCGGCAGAAAGCCGTAGAGCAGGATGACGCGGCCGATGTCGCCCTCGCCCGCGGCCGAAAGTCCGGCAGCCGGCCAGTTGGCGGCCAGCCCCCAGCCGAAAAGCAGGGCGGCGCCGAGCGCCGGCACCCCCCAGAACGCCGCCGGCAACAGGGAGCGGTCAGCCATGCGGCAGGCTTTCGATGCCGGCGGCGAGAAGCCGCGCGAAGCGCCGCGCCGAGGGCAAGGCGCCGAAATGGTTGATCGGGTCGAGAAACACGGTCCTTCCTCCGCGCACGGAAGGCAGCGCGTTCCACAGCGCGTTCTCGCCCAGCCCGCGGCGGACTTCCGGCGGCAAGGGGCCGACGACGACGATATAGGCCTCGGGCACGCGCGCGAGCGCCTCGATGCCGACGGGCGCCGCAGCACTATAGTTCGTCTCCAACCGCCAGGCGTTCTCCAGGCCGAGCCTGCCGAGCACATCGCCGAACATGGCGTCCGCGCCGAAGGCCCTGAAATGGCGGGAATCTCCGAGGTTGACCACGAAGAACGGCCGTTCGGCGGCCTTGGCGAGGCTGTTGCGCGCCCGCTCCAGTTCCTGCTCCGTCTCTTCGAGACAGGTCTGCGCCTGCGCGATCCTTCCTGTCCGCTCCCCCAGCGCCGTCGTGGAATATTGCGCCAGCGGATAGGGCGGTCGCCCCGCCTCGTAGACGGGAAGCGCCAGAACCGGGGCGATGCGCTCCAGCGAGGCGCGCTGATATTCGTAGAACCCGGAAATCAGGATCAGGTCCGGCTCGATGACGCGCAGAAGCTCGAAGCTCGGCGATCCGCGCAGGCCGAGATCGGCGACGCTGTCGGGCACCTCCGGCTCGACCGCGATCTTGCGGAACTGCCGCAGTTCGGTGGCCGCCACCGGCACCGCGCCGATCGCCAGCGCCGTTTCGAGTAGCCCCCAGTCGATCGCCGCTATGGCGGGCTCTCCCGCACGCGCTCCCGCCGTCAGGAAAGGCACGGCAGCGGCGAGCGCCATGAAGCCGCGTCTGCTTACAGGCCCCATCGTCATGGAACGTAGCTGATCGGCGCGCCGGTCACCGGATGGTGCAATATCCCCAGCGGCATGCCGTAGATCCGGTCCAGCACCGCCCCGTCCAGGATCTGCGCCCGCGTGCCGCGGGCGACCATGCGGCCGTCGCGAAGCGCGATGATCTCGTCGCAATAGCGCGCAGCCATGTTGATGTCGTGCAGCACGACGACGACGCCCATGCCGCGCTCCTTGCCCAGTTCCCTGACCAGCGACAGGATTTCCACCTGATGGGCGACGTCGAGCGCCGATGTCGGCTCGTCGAGCAGCAGGCAGCGCGTGTCCTGGGCAAGCATCATGGCGAGCCAGACGCGCTGCCGCTCACCGCCCGAAAGGCTGTCGACCATGCGGCCGGCGAAGGAATGCAGGTCGGTCTGCCCGAGCGCCTCGTCCACCTTGGCGGCATCCTCGTCGCCGAACCGGCCGAGCGCCCCGTGCCACGGAAACCGGCCGAGCGAGACCAGCTCCTTCACGGTCAGGCTGTCCGTGGGCGGCGTGAACTGCGGCATATAGGCGACCAGGCGGGAAAACGCGCGGTCGGTGAACTCCGGCAGGCTCCTGCCGAACAGGCGCACGGTGCCCGAGGTCGCCGCCTGCTGGCGCGCGAGGATCTTGACCAGCGTGCTCTTGCCGGAGCCGTTCGGCCCGACCAGCCCGTGGATGCGGCCCTGCGCCAGCGCCAGCGTCAGCGGCTCGAGAACCACGCGCTCGCCGATGCGGAACGAAACGGCGTCCAGGTCGAAAAGCGTGTCGCGGTCGTCGGGCATCGCAGGCTTTCAAATGCGTTCGGGAACAGGCAACGCTGTTCCCGAACCAGGATGGTGGTCGACCCCGCCGCCGGCTGCCCGGCTACCAGGTCGTGTGCAGCTTCAGCTTGAACGAGCGACCCTCGCCATAGCTGCAGGTTTGACCGAGCGCGTTGATCTGGCAACTCGAAACGTAGGTCTTGTCGAACAGGTTGGTGACATTGAGGTCGACGCCCCAATTGTCCTTCTCGTAGCCGAGCTTCACGTCGGCCAGCGTCGCGGCCGGCACCTTCAGGGTGTTCTCGTTGTCGCCCCATGAGCTGCCGATATAGCGCAGGCCGGCGCCGACCGTTATGCCGTCATACCAGCCGTCGCCGCGGAACCTGTATTCCGCCGAGGCGGACGCCATGACTTCCGGGGCGATGAACGGCGTCTTGCCGATGAGCGCGGCATCCTCGTCCTTGGTGATCTTGAGGTCGTAGGCCGTGAGCGCGCCGGTCACGCGGAAATCGTCGGTGACGTTGACCTTGCCCTCGAACTCGACGCCGCGCGAGCGGACCTCGCCGGTCTGCGTCTGCGTGAAGGCGGTGACGTTGGACGGCACGTTGCGGCGCGTCAGGTCGAACAGCGAGACGGTGAACAGGCCGTCGATGAAGCTCGGCGCATATTTCAGGCCGACCTCGTACTGCTCGCCTTCCTCCGGAACGAACAGCTCGCCGGTCAGGGCGTCGTCGCCGATCAGCGGGTTGAAGAAGGTGGCGACGCTGGCATAGGGGGTCAGCCCGTTGTCGAACTCGTAGGCGATGCCGGCGCGGCCCGACCACTGGCCGTCGCGGCGCTCCTTGTGCACGTCCTGGGTCGGCGCATAGAAGGTCGGGCCGTCGTCGGATTCGAGCCACGCCCTGTCGTAGCGGCCGTTCAGCGTGACCAGCCAGCCCGAGCCGAAGCGGATCTGGTCCTGCGCATAGATGCCGAGCTGGCTCAGCGTCAGGTCCTGGTTGGTGTAGGAGACGCGCTCGGTCAGCGGCGCGCCGTAGACCGGGTGGAACGCGTCGATCGGCGGCGTCGTGCCGAACAGCGCCGAGGCCTGGACCTGGTCGATAGTGTAGTTCTTGTATTCGATGCCGCCGAGCAGCGTGTGCTCGAAGGCCCCGGTGCTGACCTTGCCCTCGATCTGGTTGTCGATCAGGAAGGTGCGCACCCGCGTGTCGTGGTCCCAGTTGATGCGGTCGAGCTCGGTCGCGCTGGCCCAGCCGTTGGGATAGACGCTGACCTCGTTGATCTTGGCCGCGCTGAAACGCGCGTTGGAGCGCACCGTCCAGTCATTGTCGAAGCTGTGCGAGAACTCGTAGCCGATGGAGCCCTGCTCGCGCTCGTACTTGTCGACCGAGGGCTCGAAGAAATTGGCGTCCCGGTCGATGCGGCCGTAGTTCACGCCGCCGACCACGCGGTCCACCACCGTGCCCTCATAGGGCAGGAAGCTGCCGCCATTGTGGTTTTCGTCGATGTGGCTGTAGTTGGCCAGGATGGTGAGGCTGGTCGCCTCGTCCGGCTTCCAGGTGACGCTCGGCGAGACGAAGCCGCGCCAGCCGTGCTGGCCGTCGCTGTAGCCGTCGCCGCCCGCGATCTTGCCGGTCATCCGGTAGGCGACCGTATTGTTGGCGACATCGCCGACGTCGAAGCCGAGATAGACGTTGCCGGCATCGTTGACGCCGGTCTCCGCATAGCGCTGCCGCTCGAATGCCGGCCGCTTGCTGACATAGTTGACCACGCCGCCCGGATTGCTGCTGCCGTAGAGGACGGAAGCAGGCCCCTTGAGCACCTCGATGCGCTCGAGGCCGAAGGAATCGACGTAGAAGCCGCCGAACGCGTAGCTGAACAGTTGCAGGCCATCCAGGTAGGTCCCCGTGGCGGTGGCCTGGAAGCCGCGGATGAACAGCCAGTTGGTGTCGCTGTCGGGCCCGAAGGGCTGCGCGAAGACGCCGGCGGTGTAGCGCAGCGCCTCGTCGACCTTCTGCGCCCCCTGCGCGTCGATCTCCTCGCTGCCGACCACCGAGACCGATTGCGGTATCTCGGTGATGTCGGCGGCGGTCTTGGAGCCGGTCGTCGTCTTCTTGGCGACGACGCCCTTGACCTTGCCGACGCCGCTGGCGCCCTCGCCGTTTCCGCTTCCGCCGGAGTTGACGACGACCGGCGTCAGCTCGACTTCTTCCCGGCCCTGCGCTTGCGCCGCCAGGCCCTGCGCCAGGACGAGGCTTGCCACCCCTGTTGCCAGCAGCATCCGATAGGCAGTCGATTCCATCTTCGAAACATCCCCGCGAGTGTGGCCCTCCCGGCCGGCGGCCGGTCGGTTAACTTGACTGGGTACATCAAGTTTTACTCGCATGATTGGACGAATTTGGCCGGGCTTGTCCGTTTTTGGCCGGTTCTGCGGAAAACCGCGGGGCGATGCAGAAATGTCACGACGAATTCTGCCGCCGCCACTCGGCCGGCGTCAGGCCGACGATGCTCTTGAAGACGCGCGTGAAATGCGCCTGGTCGGAGAAACCGGCCATGTTGGCGACCTCTATCAGGGGCGCCTCCCCGGCCAGGAGAATGTCCTGGGCCTTGCGGATGCGCGAATGCATCTGCCATCGGTGCGGCGGCATTCCGGTCGAAGCCTTGAACGCATGGCTGAAATGGGTTTGCGACAGGCCGATCATGGCGGCGAGGTCGGCCAGCCTTATCGTCTCGAAGCAATGCGCTTCGAGGAAGCCGGTGGCCTGGGCGAGCTGGCGGCGCGAGAGCTCGGCGCGCCGCTTCGCGCGCTCCGGGCGCACGTCGAGCAGCAGCGTCAGCAGGGCGTCGACGAGGCCCTCGCCATATTTCCCATGAAGGGGGGCGGGATCGGCACATTCCTGCGCGATCAGCCGGGCGATTTCCGCGATGCGGCGGTCGGCGAACTGCAGCCGCTCCTGCGTCAGCCGCGACTGGTCGAAGGCCCTGCCGAAACGCTGCCTGACGGCATTTTCGGAAAAATGCAGGTCGAGGTGCCG
The DNA here is from genome assembly GCA_035325625.1 of Mesorhizobium sp. Taxonomy (GTDB): domain Bacteria; phylum Pseudomonadota; class Alphaproteobacteria; order Rhizobiales; family Rhizobiaceae; genus Mesorhizobium. The sequence goes on from DAOKZN010000001.1 coordinate 21,476, forward strand.
GATGCGGCGAAGGTCGGAAGCCTGCGCGACCAGAGGCAATCCGGCCGGAACGAAGCTCATCGAGACCGCCTCGACATGCGTCGCGCGCGTGTCGGCATGGCGCACCTCGAACCGGCCGCCCTCGCCTTCCATCTCGAGAAGGACGAAAAGCCGGGGATCGGGCGAGACATAGTGGCCTTCCGCCCGCTCGTCGCAGGCGACGTCCCACAGGTCGGCGACAACGCCGTTCCAGACCCGCCACCTGAGGTCGCCGATGACCTTGAAACCGCTGATGCGGCTCTCCATGCGGGGGCTGAAGCTCAACGGCATCCTCCTCCAGGCCGCGCCTCCATGGCCGGACCGTTGAAAACCCCTGCTGGGCAAGGTCCGGACGGCATCGACGCCGATGCGGCGATCCGCAACGGTAGCTATTTAATATGACTATAAAATTCAAGTTATTTTTGACATCGTCCGCGAGTTGGAGAGCTATGAGGCGTTGCGAGCCGGCAGGTAGCCGAAGACGATCCCGATGCGGCTCGAACAGACAGAGGCCGCGACGATCGACCAGGCCCACGCTGGCACGGGTCAGCCGGCCTCCCCGCGCCCCTTGTACCTTGGCCGCATCCGATCTTGGCGGGGTCAGAACTTGAGCGCGGTCTGGAACGTGAAGGTGCGGCCCGGCGCATAGACCGGATCGATGCCGCCCCGGCTCGTGCTGGCCGCATAGCTCGAGCGCTCATAATAGGTTTCGTTGAACAGGTTCTCGACGCCTACGCGCAGCGTGAGGTTCTCATTGATGGGCGGGTTCCACTCCGCATAGGCGTTGACCACGGTATAGGAAGGCTGGTCGAGGAAGCCGTTGCTGGTAGCGTAGGCATCCGCGATCCTGCTCGCCCAGGACAGGGATGCGCCCACTTTCAGGTTGTAGTCGACGAATTCGTGGTCGATGAAGGCAGTCGCCATATGACCGACCGGCATGAACGTACCGCTGTTCGGCAGCGCCGCATTCGCGCCCTGCGTCACGTCGGCATAGGTGTAGGTCGCGCCGATGCTGGTTTCGCCCCACCGGTAGCTGGTGTTGAGCGTGACGCCTCTTGAACGGAATTCGTCCGCGTAGTTCTGCAGGACGGCCGTGGTGTATTCAGGCAGCCCGTTGATGCGGGTGTCGAAGACCGTGACGCCGCCACGCCAGTCGCCATAGCCGAAATTGGCGCCGACCTTGAGATTCTGCGCGCGACCGGGTTCGAAATCGGGATCGGTGTAGAATGCGTCGGTGCGGGCATGGACATAGCCGTAGTCGCCGACGACATAGCCGAGCCAGGTGCTCGAGGCCCCGGCAAAGACCTCGATGTTTTCGTTGATCGCATAGGCGACCGTGACGTTCGCGCTGGCGCCGGAACCGGAGAAGGCGTTGTCGTCCCAGTCGGTGAAGCGGTGGTGGTCGAGGCGTGCGCCGGTCGAGACCTTGAAGCTGTTGTCGAACTCGAAGCGGCCCTGCACGAAGGCGCCCGTCTGGAGCGTGTCGAAATCGCGGTACTGGCGATTATTGTTTCCGTAGTTGTCGGTATGATAATTGTGCTGACCGACGTCGAAACCGGCCGTGATCTTGCCGTAGGCCATGGTGAATGTGTTCTGGGCCTTTCCGCCGAACAGATCCTCGTTCAAATTCATGTTGCCATTGGTGCGGGCCGCGTAATTGTTCCGCCAATAGTCGTTCTGGGTGTAGTAGACCGCGATTTCCGGGTCCCAGTAGTCGGTCGCTTCCGTTGTCGTATATTTCAGATTGACGGAGTCACGAGACACTTCGAGCGGGTGCAGTTCGTCGCCGGCCAAGCCCATATTCATCTTGATCAGGCGATCGGCCTCGTCGCGGCCGCGCTCATAACCCAGATCGACGCGATGGCCGTTGGCCTCATAGCCGAGCTTGGCGAGGATGTTCCTGGCCGCCGGTTCGGTGCCGAGGATCTCCAGTCCGGAGCCGCTCTCGTAGTTGCCGCCGCCGGCAACTCCATGCCCCATAAGGAACCAATCGAAACCTTCATGGCGGCCATAGCCGGCGACGTTGCCGGAAAAGCCCTTGCCGTTGGTGCCGTAGGAGGCGCCGATGCGGCCGCCGAAATTCCGGCCGTCCTCCAGCAGGTCAAGCGCGCCGACGGTCTCGTAGCGCACCGCGCCGGCCGCCGCGCCAAAGCCCGAATCGGCAGCGGCCGCGCCGGCCTCCACCTCGACCCGCTTCAGGAAGACGGGATCTATCATGCTGGAACCCGTGTGGTGCCAGCTGGTCGCTGTCTGCGGAACGCCATCGACCGTCACGGCGAGATTGGACTGTTCCATGCCCAGCACATGGATACGCTTCGAGGGGCCGCCGCCGCCTGAAACCGTGACGGAGGATTCACGCGAAAAGAGTTCCGACACGTCGGTGGGCCGAAGCTTCTCCAGGTCTTCCTGGGTAACGACCGTGCCGCCCGTCGCTTCGACGTTGTCGTCGCCTTCCCCGATGATGGTGATCGTGTCGAGAACGGTCGTGTTCTTGTCATTCGCTTCCTGTGCATGAAGCGCAGTGCCCAGCGTCAGGAGGGAAACGCCGGCAAGAGGAAGAAGTCTCATGGACATCATCTGGTTGTTCCAACTGGTTCTAGGCAGGAAGCCATGGGCTTCCCGGTCAAGGCTGCGTATTGAAAGGCTGGAGGCCGGCTTCGGAACCCGCTTCTCGCGGGCGTTCACGTCACGTGAGGAAGCGTCGACAGAGATGCGTTTGCCGGTGAGGCGGTTTGCGGTTCATTTTGGTTCGGTCCCTGCTCGCCCCTCGATCGTCCGGCGCCGCCTGCGGCACGCTCAGCAGCCGGTGGCACCATGCATGCCACTTGCCCTGGCAGCGAATAACTTGATAAAGACATTCATGTATAGGATCGACCGGCTGGCCGTGTCGAGACGAAGGAGTTTGGCGGAAATGGCAATTACTTACGCACGGACGGCAGGGCGCGATCGTCGACGCTAGAGCCGATGCACTATACCCCCCACGAGCTGTTCGTCGGCGCGCTCGAGAATGCGACCACCTGCGCACCGGACGAAAGCGAGCAGCAGATCTGGCCGAAGTTCATGTTGATGGTGCTGCTGCAGGGCGCGCAGCGCTTCATAATCGACAGTGTGCCCTTCCGTGTCGATGCCGGCAGCGGCGATGCCGGCGCTCCGGTCGCCTTCATGCTCAACGTCGCCAGGCACAGCACCCTGCGCTTCATCAACGACAACGACGTGCCGCTGCGCAAGGTGATGATCTCGGCTCCGCTGCCCTGGCTGGAGCGGCTGTTCGAGACACAGCAAGGAATGCAGGGCTCGACGCTGCGCGACTTTTTCTCGCAGCATCTCGCGCATTTCTCGTTCGAGCCCGGCCAGCACATCCTGCTTCTGGCGCAGAAGATCATCAATCCGCCGCCGGTTCTTCACGGCGACCTGCGTTCTCTCTACCTCCAGGCGCAGGCGCTCGATATCATGTGGCAATCCTGCCTGACCATGGTCTCCGAGCGGGAGGGGCACCAGCCGGGCGCGACCCTCATGAGCCTGCGCCATTGCGAACGCGTCAGGGACTTTATTCTTGCCAATCTCGACCGCGAGCTATCCATCGACCTGATTGCGAAGGAAGCGGGATTGAGCAGCTCGACCGTCCAGAGGCGCTTCAAGGAGCATTTCGGAATCCCCATTTTCGATTTTATCCGCCAGGAACGGCTGGAAGCGGCACGTGCGGCGCTGGCCAGCAATGGGATTCCGGTGTCGCACGCCGCTCACATGGCTGGCTACAACAACATTTCCAGCTTCACGACCGCGTTCCGCAAGGCCTTTGGCGTCACGCCGAGGCAGGTTCGCATATAGGCCGCCATCCGCCGCCGATATGTCATTGCCCGCCCGTGGGGCGGTGACTACCTTTCGCGCCCGTCTCGGGCATCGACATCGCCGGCTGCAGCCCTCGCCGGCTATGCCAAGACCTCTTCGACCGATCGCCTGGGCGAGAACGGCATCTCCGGCCCGTATCCGAAGCGCATCACGATGTCGGGCCGCGTGCCCGGCTCGCCCACCAGGGTTGCGAGCTCCGGCCTCAGGGACTTCACCTCGACCGGCTGGTTGATGAATGCATGTTTGATGCCGAGTCCCGTGGCGGCCAGCGCAAAACGCTGGCAGGCGCGCCCTGCGGCGATCCAGTGCGCCTTGTCCTCACGCTCGGCGAGGAAGACGGCGATGCCGGCCGAACTGTCGATCTGCCGGGCATATTTCTCGTTCTCCGCATTGGCGGCGAAGAAGGTATCAAAGGCCAGCCTCCCTACAACGCGGGGCAGCACGGGGCTGCCGCTCGAAGCGGCAAACAGTCCGTCGCCGCTTTCGGCCGCATCGCGCGGGTTGAAACGCAGCCACTGCTTCAACTCCGCCAGGAAGGCCCGGTCGTGCATCTGCGCGTCGTTTCCGGCAACGACGAGATCCCGGAGACGATCGATCCGTGCACGCTCGCTCAGCAGAACGAGGCGAACGCCCGGCACTTCCGCGGCCTTGCGCATCGTCTCCATGTCGGTGGCGGAAACGGGCCGGCCGTCATAGACGGCGCGGGTGGATTGCCGTAGCGGAATGGCCGCGAACAGGGCGTCGGCGGACGCCGCTCCCGCCGAATAGACAAAACGGATACCTCCTTCCGCGTCGGTTTGCGCCTCGCCGGGACGCCCGCTCGCGGCCGCGGCGATGGCAAGGTTTTCGGCGGCACAGCCGAGGCTGACGAAGAGGTGATGGTCATCGGGATCGACAACGCGCGTCGCCCGCGAAAAATCAGGCAGGATGGCGATGACGCCCTCCTCGGCGTGGAACCGCCAGGGCTGCGTGTTGTGGCCGTTGGCCGCCAGCGTCGCATAGCGGACGAAATCCTTTGCGGCCGGATCAGCCGGGAGCGGCGCACGCATCGCTCCAACGCGGGCGGCGTAGTCCGACATGGAGCCGGTAGCCGAACGCCATCCATACGCGCCCGCGCCACCAAGCAGAAGCGCTCCGCCGACACCGGCAAGAAAACCCCATCTTCGCATCATGTCTCCCTTCGGAGACGATACTAATCGAGCGGAGATGACGGGTCTTGACCTCGATCAACAACCCTCGCCCTCGCCCGGAGGGCAGGCGCGCCGGCCGATGCCGGTCAGCGCACGACGGCGCTGCGCAGCATCATCAGCTCGCCGATGTTCTCGATGGTGACATAGCCGACAAGGCCGCCTCCGGCATCGACGACGCCCACCGCGGGAGCCGCTCCCTTCTGCAGATATTCCAGCGCCGTGCCAAGCTTCTCGTGGTCGCGCACCACGGGGATGTCCGCCACCATCGCCTCGACCACGGGGCCCTGGCCGCCGCTCTGCTGCAGACCGGCAACGAGCCCCGTGCGCGTCAGCACGCCGCGCAGCCTGCCGGCGCCGTCGACGATCGGGAATTCGTGCTGCGTCGTGCGCAGAAGGGCCTGCGCGGCCTGTTCGAGATGCGCGGTCACGGGCAGGCTTTCGAACCGGCTGATCATGGCGTCGCGCACGTCCACGGCGCGCGCCGCATCCTGCAGCCCGATCGCCTGCGTTTCCGCAGTGGCGGCGAGGTAGACGAAGATGGCGACGAAGATGAGCAGCACGTTGCCGGCGACGAGGCCCAGGAAACCGAAGGCGAAGGCTGCGAACTGGCCGATGGTTCCGGCGATCTCCGTTGCCCGCACGCGGCTGTAGCGCATGGAAAGCAAGGCGCGCAGCACACGGCCGCCATCCATGGGAAAGGCCGGGATGAGGTTGAACAGGACAAGCCAGATGTTGACGGCGGCGAGGCGCGCCACGAATGCGACGCGCGGGCTCTCCATCGACGTCAGCGCCTCGGTGCCGACGGTGGCGCCGAGCACGACGACGAGGAAGGCGGCGATGACGACATTGACCAGCGGCCCGGCGAGCGCCACGATGATTTCTTCCGACGGCTTCTCCGGCAGGCGCTCCAGCTCCGCCACGCCGCCGATCGGCAGCAGCGTGATCTTCGGGGTGCGGATGCCGTAGCGGCTTGCGGCTGCGGCATGGCCGAGCTCATGCAGCACCACGCAGGCGAACACGGCGCCGATGAAGCCGACACCCTCGACCGCGGCCGCCGTTCCGCCCTGCTGGAAATAGGCGATGCCGATCCAGGCAAGCAGCAGCAGGAAGGTCAGGTGAATGCGGATCTCGGTGCCGCCGACGCGGAGGATCGGATAGGACCACTGCAAGACGTGCCTCCATCGGGTTGGCAGGCTGGATCATGATGCCTAAAAGTGTGAAGCGGTTTTCGGACGACATCATGGTCTATCTGACTTAATTTTACCGCATGCCTGCGACGCCAGGTGATTCCACTTGGCAGCAACATGATCTGGCCACCAGGGTTCGAGCGCCGTGCGCACCATTGGCCTTACCGCAGGCCCGCGATTAAATCCATCTCTACCCATCTCGACATTGACTGGCGCGCCGGTCGCCCGCCTCGCCATGCAGATCGGTTCAATATCGAGCGCCTCCCAGGGGATGGGCGGCTTGGATCAGGCCCGCAGCGCCCTTGCCGGACTCAGGCGAAGGGCGGAGAGCGCCGGCACGATCGACACCAGCACCGCCAGCGCCACGAACCAGACCGCCAGGGACGCATCCTCGCGGGCGAATTCCACCGGCATGCGCACCGCGGTCGTGGCGGCGAGCGATGCGGAGATGAACCGCGCCGCGGCATAGCCGAGAAGAAGGCCGAGCGCGAAACCGGCGAGGAACAGCAGGAAGAGTTCGCCCCAGACGATGGCGACGATCGAGCCCCGCGACGCGCCGAACGCCCGCAGCGCCCCGATCTGCCGCTGGCGCGCGCCGACATGCATGATGGTGACCAGCAGGATGGCCGCGACAACGATGACCTGCGTGCCGATGGCGATCGCAAGCAGCAGGCTGCGCGCGTCGCCGAGCGTCGCGTAGAGGCGGGTCAGCACTTCGGCCGGGAAGACGGCGAGCGTCGTCTCGCCGCGATATTCCTGCCGCAGGCGATAGGCGTCGGCGACCGTCTTCGGCTTGACCAGGACGGCGGGAATGCCGGGCGTATCGGCATCGAAATGCTCGTCGAGAGCCGCGTCGGCGTCGATATGCGCTTCGTGGCCATGATCGTGATCGCCGGCGGCTGCGCCATCGGGCGCCTCGCCGGCGTGGTCATGGTCAGCGTGGTCATGGTCGGCGCCCCCCTCCATGCCGTGCAATTGCCAGACGGCGCGGATCGGCACGAGGATCGCCCTGTCCCATGCCGTGCCGGTCACGGCCATGCGGCCGCTCACCCTGTAGACGATCTCCGTGTGGACATGACCGCCCTGGTCGATGCCGCCATGCATGGGCTTGATCTCCGCGCCGAGCGGGCTCGGCACGTCCGCGCCGATCACCGCGTCGCCGAGGCGGGCGAAAAGCGCTCCTTCGGCAAGCCGTGGCGAGAGGGCCGAGACCAGCGTCGTCGTCGTCCCGACGACCGGATGGCCGTAGGCGGAATCGCCGAAGCCGACCGGCGCCGCGAAATCGACGCGCGGGTCCTGCGAGAGTTTCGCCAGCACCGCGCCGGACATCAGCGGCAGCGGCGAAGGCTGGAGAAAGACGGCCGAAAGCGCAAGCTGGGTTTCGCTGCCGGCGGCCCCGACGAGGAGGTCGAACTTCTCCGCCGCCCGCGCGCTGCCGAGCCGCACGGCGCGCTCCTGCAAGGTGACGGTGACGCTGAGCGCGACGGAAAGGGCGATCAGCACGACGACGGCGAGCGCCCCGCCCTTGAACCGGCGAAGATCGGCCAGGATGAAACGGATCATGCCGCGCGCGCCTCCCCGCTGTCTTCGACGATGCGTCCGCCGTCGAGGCCGATGCGCCGGTCGAGCCGCTCCGTCAGCGCGGGATCATGCGTGACCACGACGAGCGTGGCGCCCCCCTCGCGCGCCAGCCGCACGATGAGTTCGGCCACCTCGTCGCCGGTCCGGCGGTCGAGGCTCGCGGTCGGCTCATCGGCGACGATCACGCCGGGTTTCGACAGCAGCGCCCGCGCCACCGCCACGCGCTGCATTTCGCCGCGCGACAGGGTTTCGACGGACTGGTGCGGCCGGGCGATGCCCACGGTTTCGAGGAGCTGGAGCGCCCGTTCCCGCTCGGCGGGCTTCAGGCGGCGGGAAAGCCGGACCGGCAGCACGACGTTCTCGAAGGCCGAAAGACCCGGAAAGAGATGGAAATCCTGCATCACCAGGCCGATATGGGCGGCGCGGAATGCATCGCGGCGCCCTGCGGAAAGCCGGGTGATATCCGTTCCGCCCCAGGAGACGGAGCCGCGCGTCGCCGTCTCCAGCCCGGTGATGGCGTTGACCAGCGTGCTCTTGCCGGAGCCGGACGCGCCGGTGACGGCGAGCCGCGCCCCGGCGGCAAGATGCAGCCGGTCGATGGCGAGCACCGGGGCATCGAGGCCCGGAAAGCACATCACGAGGTCGGCAATGTCGAGCGCCAGCATGGTCAGACCGTGTTGAAGCCGGCTTCGCGCAGGCGCAACTGGCTGACGAAGCCGGTTTCCGGGTCGACCCACGAACCATATTCCAGCACGCCATGGGCTTCTATGGGCGCGTTGTACTGCACGAAGGTCTGCTTGCGGGCGAGGTAGACGACGATGATGTTGTCCGGCCAGTCGGCGTCCGAAGAGCAGAAGGGGCAGAGCGACATCGGAATTTCGGTGAGCACGAAGAAATTCGCCTCGGCTTTCAGCGGCGGCGCCATGAAGCCCTTCACGGTGACTTCCCGGCCGCTGAGCTGCTTCACCTTGTCGGAAAACTCCAGCCCGAGCACGCCGAAGCTCTTGTAGAGCTCGCCGAAGCCGAGCCTTTCCCCGGCCTGCGCCGGGCGGGCGAAGGAAAGGACAGGCAGAGCCGCGAACGCCGCCAGCATCTGCCGCCTGTCGAAGAACGCACGGGGCCTTTTCGCCATGGCCATGCTTCCCTCCGTCTACAGTCATGCGGACAGGCGGCGCGGAGCCGCCTGTCCGTCGGCGGGAGACGGACCGTTATTTCTTCGGCGCGCCGAGGGCGAAGGCGTCGGCCAGCACGCGGTAGACGTCGCTCTGCTCCATGTAGCCGCGGAAGCCTTCCGAGCCTGGGCCTACAGCCTGAAGCACGACATCGTCGATGGTGTGGACGCCGGTGTCTTCGTCCCTTGGGATATTGCCCTCGACGAGAACGGCGCCGGGAACATCCTTGTAGGCCTCGTTGGCGACATACTCCTTCTTCTCGTTCTGGATGGCCGGCACGAACGGGCCGTCAAGCTTCGGACGGAAGGTCTCATAGTGGTCGGGGCCGTTGTTGGCGGCCAGGAACAGGCGGCGCGAGACGTCGACGCGGTCGGGATAGCCGTCGCCGTCCTTGTCCTCATAGTTCGGGAAGCCGGCATTGTCATAGGTGCCGACCTTCTCGCGCATCTCCGTGCCCGGCTTGTCATCGTCGACCGTGCCGATGATGGCGACGCCGTGGGTGTGGTCGCCGGTGATGACGATCAGCGTATCGGGGTTCTTCTCGGCGAATTCGCGGGCGGCGCCGACAGCCTTGTCGAACTCGATCGTCTCGAACAGCGTGCGGTCCCAGTCGAGCGGATGGCTCATCTTGTCGATCGAGGCGCCCTCCACCATGAGGAAGAAGCCTTCCGGGTTCTTGGAGAGCTTGTCGAGCGCGGCCTTGGTCATCTCGACCAGGCCCGGCTGATTCGGGAACTTGTCGACCGTGCCCTTCTTGAGGAACTCGCGGTCGAGCGTCACATCCATGTTGCCGGTGTGGAACAGGCCGAGCAGCCTTTCCTGGTTCGAGCCGGCCGCGGCGGCCAGCTCGGTCTTGTCGGTCGCCAGCGCATAGCCGGCGTTCTTGAACTCGTTGATATAGTCCTTGTCGTCCTTGCGCTTGGAGCCGGGAACGTCCTTGCCGAGGAAATAGGCGGAGCCGCCGCCCAGCAGGGCGTCCGGCTTGACGTCGAGCAGCATGCCGACGATCTCGGCCTTGTCGGCGCGCTTGCGGGTGTGCGAGACGAGCGCGGCGGGCGTGGCATCCTCGACCTCCGACGTGGTGACGATGCCGAGGGACTTCTTGGTGGTGCGGCGCAGCGCCTCGCCGATCGTCTCGACGCGCGGATCGTCCAGGCTCGACGGCGTGCGGTCGGCATAGACGCCGAGCGCGTTCACGCGCGACTTGTGGCCGGTCATATAGGCCGACATGGTGTTGGCGCTGTCGGTGGCGATCGAATGCGTGGAGGAGGTGCCGATGAAGGCGACCGGCGGGACGTCGTCCATGGCGAGACGGCCGTTGGCCTTGCCCTCGGTCATGCCCTTGGACATGATGCGCGCGCCGGTGCGGTGGGCCACGGAAAGGCCGTCGCCCAGCAGGAAGATGATGTTCTTCGCCTTCGGCTCGGCGGCGGTCTCGTAGACGTCCCAGTTGACCGACTTCGTTTCGCTGCCGGCCGAGACCTCCACCTTGTAGGCGCCGGCCTGCCCGATCGCCAGGTCGCGCAGGATGAGCGCCGAGCCCAGCACCTCGTCTTCCTTGCCCTTTTCCTCCGCAACGAATTCGGCCTTCTTGCCGAAGACGGCTTCATAGTCCTGGCCGTTGACAGTGACCTTCACGTCCTCCGGCTTCACCACGGCGTCGAACTCGACCTTGAAGTCGAAGGGCGAGCCTACGAGGATCGTCGCCCGGTCGAGCGGATAGACGGTCGCGGCATTCGCGGAGCCGGCGAGCATCGTTGCCGATGCCAGGGCGAGGATGAGTTTGCGCATGGGGAGCCTCTCTTGTGTGGTGCGGTGTCCCCTTGCGCATAGAAAGCCTGCATGACGCGCGTATTACATTGCTCGTCCGCAACGCCTCCGGCACGCCACGTCAGAGGCATGTGGATATCTCGGCTCGGGCCATTTTCAAGATACCCTCAATTCCATCCGGAAATACCCTCGAAATTGCCGGCTGCCACCGGCCCCCGCCAGATGCCGGAAGAGAAAAATTCTATCGTAAGATAATGTTTTTATTTATCTTTTCTGGATTACCCCGGATCGCCAGGGACGTCAGCAGAGGGAGGAAATGGTGGGCCCGGAGGGACTCGAACCCCCAACCAAGCGGTTATGAGCCGCCGG
>DAOKZN010000002.1:0-31700 GCA_035325625.1 Mesorhizobium sp.
TGCCCGCCGTCAGGGCGCGTGTTCGCGCAACCGGAAACGCTGGATCTTGCCGGTCTGGGTCTTCGGCAACGCTTCGATGAAGCGGACCGAGCGCGGATATTTGTAGGGGGCGATGGTGGCCTTGACGTGGTCCTGCAACCGCCTAGCCATCTCCGCGTCGCCGATCCTGCCGCGCGCCAGCACCACATAGGCCTCGACGATCTGGCCGCGCGCCTCATCCGGCGCGCCGATCACCGCACATTCCGCCACGGCGTCGTGGGCGAGAAGCGCCGCCTCCACCTCCGGCCCGGCAATATTGTAGCCGGCCGAGATGATCATGTCGTCGGAGCGGGCGGCGAAGTGGAAGAAACCCGCTTCGTCCTGGAAGAAGGAATCGCCGGTGAGGTTCCAGCCGTCGCGCACATAGGCACGCTGGCGGTCGTCGGCCATGTAGCGGCAGCCGGTGGGGCCCCGCACGGCGAGACGGCCCACCGTGCCGCGCGGCACCTCGTTCATGTCTTCGTCGACGATACGCGCCTCGTAGCCGCCGACCGGCCTGCCGGTGGAAGCCGGGCGCATGTCCTCGAAGCGGTTGGAGATGAAGATGTGCAGCATCTCCGTCGCACCGATGCCGTCGAGAATCGGCTTGCCGGTCTTGGCCACCCATTCCTCGAACACCGGCCCCGGCAGCGTCTCGCCGGCCGAGACCGCGACGCGCAGCGACGACAGGTCGGCGCCCTCGTCCATCGCCTTCATCATGGCGCGGTAGGCGGTGGGCGCGGTGAAGGAGACGGTCGCCCGGTAGGTTTCGATGATCTCGATCATGTTGGGCGGCGAGGCATTCTCCAGCAGCGTCGCCGTGGCGCCGAAGCGCAGGGGGAACACCGCCAGCCCGCCCAGACCGAAGGTGAAGGCCAGCGGCGGCGAGCCGACGAAAATGTCGTCGGGCGTCACGCCCAGCACCTCCTTGGCGTAGCCGTCGGCGATGACCAGCAGGTCGCGGTGGAAATGCATGGTCGCCTTGGGCACGCCGGTGGTGCCGGAGGTGAAGCCGAGCAGGGCGACGTCGTCGCGGCCGGTCTTCACCGCCTCGAAGCGCACCGGCTTGTCGAGAGCGATGCGGTCGAGCTCGGCGTCGTGGTTGGCGGTCCCGTCGAAGCCGATCACCTTCTTCAGGAAGCGGTTTTCCTTGGCGCAGGCCACCATCTCGTCCATCAGCCGGGTGTCGCACAAGGCGAGCCCGATCTCGGCCTTGTCGACGATCTTGGCAAGCTCTCCGGCACGCAGCATGGGCATGGTGTTGACCACGACCGCGCCGGCCTTGGTCGCCGCCAGCCAGCAGGCCACCATGGCCGGGTTGTTGGCGGAGCGGATCAGAACCCGGTTGCCGGGCTGGACGCCATAGTCCTCGACCAGGGCATGGGCGAGGCGGTTGGTCCAGTCGGAAAGCTCCTTGTAGGTGCGCCGCCGCCCGTTGCCGATCAGCGCCGTATGATCGCCGAAGCCCTGCCCGACTAGGCGGTCGGTCAGCTCGTAGCCGGCGTTCAGATATTCAGGATACTGGAAACCGTCGAGCAGGAAATCCGGCCACTGCGCCGGTGGCGGGAGGTTGTCGCGGGTGAAGGTGTCGATATGTGCCGTAGGCCCAAGCATGCGCGCAATACCCTCCCTGCAACGAGTGCCGCCCCCGTTGACCGGAGGAAAATGACACCGGCCAGAAACTATTTCAAGCATAAAGTTTTATGGATGCGCTGATGGCCACGAGCTGGGCTTCGGCCCAGGAGGCGAGGCCGAACCGCCTCCCGCGCCGTGCCGCGAATGCCGGCGAGCACGGTCTTCCCGAATTCTGGATCGCATCCGCGGCATCCGTCAGGACGGCGATCCCCCATCGCGGCCGGGGAAGACCGGCGTGTCGGTCTCAATCGGGAATGACGGCGACCGCCTGGATCTCGACCAGCGCCTCGTCCTCGATCAGGCCGGAAACCTCCACGACCGCCATGGCCGGGAAACTGCGGCCCATGACGGCCTTGTAGGCTGCGCCGATCTCCTTGAGGGACGCCGAATAGGCTTTGCGGTCCACCACATACCACGTCATGGTGGTGATGTGCTCGGGACCGGCCCCCGCCTCGGCGAGGATCGCGACGATGTTCTCGAGAGTCTGGCGGACCTGGCCCGCCAGATCATGCGCTTCGAACCTGCATTGCCCGGTCCAGCCGATCTGCCCGCCGATATAGATCGTGCGGCCGCGCGCCTCGATGCCGTTGGAATAGCCGATCGGCCTTGCCCATCCCTCGGGCTGGAGGACGCGATGCGGCGTGGCGCCCGGCGTTCGTTCGGACAGTGTGGCGACGTTCATGTCATGCTCCGTTTTGGATTGGCGAAGGGGGAGATGCCGTGACGGCACGGCCGATGATCAGCTTCTGGACCTCGGTGGCGCCCTCGTAGATGCGCAGGGCGCGGATTTCGCGGTAGAGACGCTCGGTGATCTCGCCGACGCGCACGCCGCGCCCGCCGAAAAGCTGCAGCGCCTGGTCGATCACCCATTGCGCGTTCTCGGTGGCCGTCAGCTTGGCCATGGCCGCCTCGCGCGTCGTCGGCAGCTTCTGCACGTCGCGCCGCCAGGCGGTGCGCAGCGTCAGCAGCGAGGCGGCGTCGATCGCTGTCGCCATCTCGCCCAGCGTGCTCTGCGCCGTGGGCAGGTCGGCGAGCGTCGCGCCGAACATCTTGCGCGACCTGGCATGGACGACGGCCTCGTCCAGCGCGCGGCGCGCGAAGCCGAGCGCGGCGGCAGCCACCGACGGGCGGAAGATGTCGAGCGTGCGCATGGCGATCTTGAAGCCTTCGCCGGGCGCGCCGAGCAGGTGCGAGGCGGGCACCCGCACGCCCTCGAAGCGGATGCGCGCCAGCGGATGCGGCGCGATGGTCTCGATCCTCTCCGCGACCGTGAAGCCGGGCGTGTCGGCGAACACCACGAAGGCCGATATGCCGCGCGTTCCCGGCGCCTCGCCGGTGCGGGCGAACACGGTGTAGACATCGGCGATGCCGCCGTTGGAGATGAAGATCTTCTCGCCCTCCAGAACATAGTCGTCGCCGTCGCGGCGGGCTGCGGCGGCCATCGCCGCGACGTCCGAGCCGGCATCCGGCTCGGTCAGGGCGAAGGCGGAAATGAGCTCGCCCCTTGCGATCTTCGGCAGGATGCGCGCCTTCAGCTCCTCCGACGCCGCGAGGCTGACGGCGCCGGTGCCGAGCCCCTGCATGGCGAAGGCGAAATCGGCCAGCCCGTCATGATAGGCCAGCGTCTCGCGGATCACGCACAGCGCCCGGCTGTCTATCGCCTCGGACGCGCCGCCATGGGCAGCCGGCACGCAATGGCGCAGGAAGCCTGCGCCGCCGAGCCGGCCCACGAGGCTCCGCGTCGCCGCGTCGGCATCCTGGTGATCGATCTCGCCGAGGCCGCCGGCGGCGACGAAGGCGTCGAGTGCATGGGCAAGCTCGCGGTGCTCCTGCGCCAGGAACGGCCAGTCGAGATGTTCGCGCGAGGGGGCGCGGCCTGCATGGCTGACATGGGCGGCCATGGCTCAGTTCCCCTCAAAGGCAGGCTTGGCCTTGGCGGCGAACGCATCGAAGGCGCGGCGGAAGTCGCCGGTCGCCATGCAGATGGCCTGCGCCTGGGCCTCCGATTCGACGATCTCCTCGATGCCCATCGACCATTCCTGATCGAGCATCTTCTTGGTCATGGAATGGGCGAACCACGGGCCGTCCGCGAGGTTGCGGGCAAAGCGCCTGGCCTCGCCGAGCAGCGCGTCGCGCTCGACCACAGCATTGTAGAAGCCCCAGGCATGGCCTTCCGATGCCGTCATCACACGGCCGGTGAACAGGAGCTCCGCCGCGCGTCCCTGGCCGATGATGCGCGGAAGGATGCCGCACGCGCCCATGTCGGCGCCGGCCAGCCCGACGCGCGTGAACAGGAAGGCGGTCTTGGCCTCCGGCGTCGCCAGCCGGTAGTCGGCCGCCATGGCGAGAATGGCGCCGGCGCCCGCACAGATGCCGTCGACGGCGGCGATGATCGGCTGCGGGCAGGCACGGATCTGCCGCACCAGGTCGCCGGTCATGCGTGTGAAGGCGATGAGGTCGGGCATCTTCATCGCGGTCAGCGGCTCGATGATGTCGAACACGTCGCCGCCGGACGAGAAATTGTTCTCCGCTCCCGTCAGCACCACGGTCCGCACGTCGCTCGCCCTGGCGAGGGCGCGGAACAGATCGCCCAGTTCCTCATAGCTCTCGAAGGTCAGCGGATTCTTCTTCTGCGGCCGGTCGAGCGTGATCGTGGCGACGCGGCCGTCCTCGTCCGTCTCGAACCGGAAGTGGGTCGCTTTGCGACCCTTGAACGGACGCTTCTTTTCCTGCATCGCGTTGGTCATTCCTACCTCGTTTCCTCTCTCGTTCGCGAGACCGCGGCCTGCCGCCGGCCCGGTGCCTCTGCTGTCCCGGCCATCCTCAGCCGGTCATGACCTCGCCGCCCGCAACCGCAATCGCCTGCCCGGTGATCGATCCGGCCTCCGGCGAGACCAGCCACATGACGGTATGGGCGACCTCCTCCGGCCGGACCAGGCGACCCTGCGGATTGCTGCGGGCCAGGCTCGCCCTCGCCTCGTCCGGCGATCGGCCGGTCTTGCCGGTGATGGTCTCGACCGCGCCGTCGAGCAGGGGCGTATCGGTGAAGCCGGGACAGACCGCGTTCACCGTGATGTCGGTCCGTGCCAGTTCCAGCGCCAGCGCCCGCGTCAGGCCGACGACGCCGTGCTTGGACGCACAATAGGCCGTCACATAAGGGTATCCGGTGAGCCCGGCCGTGCTGGCAACGTTGACGATGCGCCCGTTGCCGGCCCGCCTGATCGAGGGCAGGGCCGCCTGCGTGGTCAGGAAGATTCCGGTGAGGTTGATGCCGATCACCCGGCTCCACATATCGAGCCCGGTCTTCTCGAACGGCGCCGACGGCGCCTCGCCGGCGCAGTTGACGAGCACGGCGATGTCGCCAAGGCGCTCGACGGCGCGGCCGACGCCCGCATCGACCGAATTCTGGTCGGTGACGTCGAAGCCGGCCAGCACGGACGCCCCGCCGCCGGCCGCCACGATCTCCCCGGCGGCCGCTTCCAGCGGCGCAGCGCGCCGGCCGGCCAGGGAAACGGCGTGCCCCGACGCCGCCAGCCGCAGCGCGATCGCCTTGCCGATGCCGCTGCCGGCCCCGGTGACGAGGGCGTGCCGGCGCTGCGTCATCGTGGCTTGCCCGCCGCTTCCGCGGCGGCCCGGGCAAGGTTGGCCTCGTACTGGTAGCGCGCCGAGAGATACTGCTTCGGCCATGCCTGGCCCTTGAAGCCGATCTTCGCGGCCTCGTGGATGACAAAGGCGGGGTCGGCCAGGTGCGGGCGGGCCACGGCGCAAAGGTCGGCCCGGCCGGCGGCGATGATGGAGTTGGCGTGGTCGGCTTCCGAGATCGCGCCCACGGCGATGGTCGGCACAGCGATCTCGTTGCGGATCTTGTCGGAGAACGGCGTCTGGAACAGGCGGCCGTAGACCGGCCTTTCCTCCTTCACCACCTGGCCCGACGAGCAGTCGATCAGATCGGCGCCGGCGTCCTTGAACATCCTCGCGAAGATCGCCGCATCCTCCGGCGTGTTGCCGCCTTCGAACCAGTCATGCGTGGAAAGACGCACCGAGATCGGCCTGTCCTGCGGCCATGCCGCGCGGACGGCGTGGAAGACCTCGAGGGGGAAGCGGGCGCGCGCCTCATGGCCGCCGCCATATTCGTCCTCGCGCAGATTGGTAAGCGGCGACAGGAAGCTCGACAGCAGGTAGCCATGCGCGGCGTGCAGCTCCAGAATGTCGAAGCCGAGGTCGGCGGCGCGCTTCGTCGCCGCGACATGGTCGGCGATGACGCGCTCCATGTCCTCGCGCGTCATGGCACGCGGCACGGCCGAGTGCTTGAGATAGGGGATGGCCGAGGCCGAGATCAGCGGCCACGCGCCCTCCTCGAGCGGCTGGTCGATGCCTTCCCACGCCACCTTCGTCGCGCCCTTGCGCCCGGCATGGCCGAGTTGCACGCCAATCTTGGCCGGCGTCTCGTGATGGACGAAGTCGACGATGCGCCGAAAGGCATCCGCCTGCGCGTCGTTCCACAGGCCGAGGCAGCCGGGCGTGATGCGGGCATCCGGCGACACGCAGGTCATCTCCGGAAAGACCAGCGCCGCCCCGCCCATGGCGCGCGCGCCGAGATGGACGAGATGGAAGTCGTGCGGCACCCCGTCCTTCGCCGAATACATTGCCATCGGCGACATGACGATGCGGTTGTGCAGCGTCAGCCCGCGCACGTGATAGGGCGTGAACATCGGCGGCGGCACGGCGTCGTTCGGCGCGGGGCGGATGCCGGCGCGCTCGGCGAACCAGCGCTCGTAGCCTTCCAGCCAAGCCTTGTCGCGCAGCCGCAGATTCTCGTGGCTGATGCGCTGCGAGCGCGTGAGCATCGAATACATGAACTGCTCCGGCTCGAGCTGGTCGGCATAGCGCGTGCCCACCACCTCGAACCATTCCATGGCGTTGCGCGCCGCGTTCTGGATGCGCGCGACGTCGACGCGGCGCACCTCCTCATAGGCCTCCAGCACGGCGGGAATGTTCTTCGCCTCGTGACCGGCGATGTCGAACTGGCGCGTCAGCTCGATCGCGTCGTCGATGGCGAGCTTGGTGCCCGAGCCGATGGCGAAATGGGCGGTATGGGCGCTGTCGCCCATCAGCACGACGTGGCTCCTGCCGTTGAAATGGCTCCATTTCTCGCAGATCAGCCGGTTGAAGTTCAGCCACGCCGAGCCGCGCAAATGGCGCGAATTGGTCATCAGCTTGTGGCCTTCCAGCGTCTCGGCAAACAGCTTCTCGCAAAACTCGATCGACTGATCCTGGTCCGCCTTGTCGAGGCCGTGGGCAAGGAAGGTCTCTTCCGTCGTCTCCACGATGAAGGTCGAGGTGTCGGCGTCGAAACGGTAGATATGGGCCTGGAACCAACCGTGATCCGTCTTGCGGAAGTCGAAGGTGAAGGCGTCGTAGCGCTTGTCGGTTCCGAGCCAGATGTAGCGGTTCGGCCGCACCAGAAGGTCCGGCTTGAACACGTCCTGATACTTGACGCGGGTCCTGGAGTTGATGCCGTCCGCGGCGATGATGAGATCGGCGTCGGGGAACTCCTCGTCGCTGTCGACCTCGCGCTCGAACACCAGCTCGACGCCCAATTCGAGGCACCGATCCTGAAGGATGTTGAGGAACCGCTTGCGCCCGATGCCGACGAAGCCGTGGCCGGTCGTGCGCAGCTTGCGTCCCTTGAAGAGGAGCTCGATGTCGTCCCAATGATTGAAAGAATCCTCGATCACGGCGGCCGTCTCGGGGTCCCACTGGCGCATCGCTTCCATCGTCGCGTCGGAGAACACGATGCCCCAGCCGAACGTGTCGTAGGGGCGGTTGCGCTCGATCACCGTGACGTGGTGCTCGGGATGCTGACGCTTCATGAGCAACCCGAAATAGAGACCGGCCGCCCCGCCGCCTATACAGACTATTCGCATGATGTCCGTTCCTCCAGATTCGCGACCCGATATGCTGGCCGGCATCGTCTCATATGTTCCAGCGTGAACCCGACCGCAAAAAAGTTCAAGCTTAAAGTTTCTTGCGCAGCGCCTTCCCGCGCTCAAAAATGTCGCAGGCCCCGCCCGCGGCATCGTTGTGGCCAACGACCGCAATTGCGCAGCAGCGCCTTCTCGGCGGGACTTGGCCATCTGGGGCGCGCGGCGGCCGCCTATCGCAAGCGCTATGGGGAAATGCCGACGCAGAGCTTGCGGCGCCTGCGGTAGGACAAGCCCGCCGCAACCTCGGGGACGCCAAGCTTGCCCCGACCGCGCGACAGTCGTTTCAGCCCTTGGCGAGCGTCTTGCGCACCGACTGCTTGAGTTTGCCGAGGGCAACCATCAGTTCGTCGCGCTCGCGCGCCGAAAGGTGCTCGAACAGTTCGCCGATCCAGTCGCCGTGCCGTTCTGCCATGGTGCGGAACGCCTTGCGGCCGAAATCCGTCAGCGCGATGATCTGCACGCGCCGGTCCGAAGGCAGGGGCGAACGGGTGACGTAGCCGCTCTCGACGAGCCGTTCGACAAGCGCGGTCAGGTTTCCCGCCGAGACCATCATGCGCTTCGACAGCTCGCCGAGCACCATGCCCTGGTCCGCGCGTTCGAGTTGCGCCAGCAGGTCGAAGCGCGGCAAGGTGAAATCGAAATCCTCCCGCAGCCGCCGTCTTATCTCGCTTTCGACCAGCGTGGTGCAGGTCAGCAGACGCAGCCACAGCCGCGTCTCGTCGTCATGGTCGGCAGGCGCCTCCGCAACCTTGGTCTCGCCGTCCAGCCAACGCTGCCCGCTTTCATCTTCCACCAACTGTCCACTCCTGCGCCGGTGAGCTCGTTTGACGACCGCTATGGCGGTTTCGAGGTCCGTGCCGGAAACCGGTCGGGCCAGCCGTCAACCGTTAGATATTTGCTTTGCCCCGGACAGATCAAGCTCCCTGCTCGCAGGCGGCCTCCGGGCCGGGCTGGTTCGGGCCGTTCGGAGGCGATGGAGGCTGGACCTAACCCCTGCGCAGGCCGGGGCTGGGCGATGCGTTCCTTCAAGCATCGGACCGAAGCGGAAACCGGCTTCCGGTCCGATGCACGATCAGGGAGACGGATTGCCGAAAATGCGCCCGGCAGAACGCACGGCAATCTAGGAAAGGTCGGCGTGGAAGGACCAGGCAGACCCGAGTTCGGCTGACCGGTGCGGCGCTCCTGGAAAGCAGATGCCGCGCCAGCGCCCCGAAGCCTGTACCCGCGAGAGCAGCCCGTGCTTGGAATCGGGCGTATCGGCGCCGACGGCCCCTACCGAGCCGGCTGCGAGATGAGCTGGCTTTCCCGTGCCCGCATCGACAGCGTGGCGTAGATCCCCAAAGCGACGAGCGAACAGGCGCCGGAGAAGATCAGAGCCGGCAGATAGCCGCTGGCCTCGATGAGGTAACCCGAGACCAGCGGGCCGATCGCCGCGGCGAGCGACAGGCAGACGGAACCCAGAGCCACCAGCTTGCCGGCCAGGTCGAACTCCGCCATCAGGCCGAACGTATAGGCCAGCACGAAGTTGATCGAGAACAGGAACAGCATGGTGCCGATCGTGAATGCGGTCACCGAATCGGACTGGCCGATCAGCACCAGGCCGAGAATGTCGGCGCCGATCACGACCGCCACCGGCTTGACGCGACCGACCCTCAGGCCGAGGCCGGCCGCCAGGAAGCCGCCGACGGCATTGATGAGGAACCCGGCCGACAGGATCATGCCGGTGGTGTCGGGCGATATGCCCTTCTCCTTCCCGATCAGCTCCAGAAACGCCCAGATCGCCATGATGCCGGTGAGGAATATCAGGCTCGACAAAAGGCTCAGCCAGACCATAGCGGCCGCCCGGCCTTTCGGCGCGTCGCCCAGGACGGAGGAATCGCCGGTTCCGGCGTCGACGCCACGGGCCGGGACCCAGGGCAAGGAGAGGATGCCCATGGCAATGGCGGACAAGGCCAGCACGGTCACTACGCCGGTAAAGCCCCAGGCGGGCGCCACGACCACGGGAAGCAGCATCAGCAGCACGACGCCCGGCAGCGTTTCCATGCCGAGCTTGAAGCCGTAGGCGCGCTCCGGCCGTGCGCTGTCGCCGAAGATGACCATGGCAAGGGCATAGAGTGCGCCCGTTCCGGCTCCGGCCAGGGTCATCGCCACGACCAGTCCGCCGTAGGATGGCTTCGTCCACATATAGAGGATCGCCAGCGTGACGAGCGCGGTGGCGACAAAGGAGATGACGCGCCAGTTCACCTTGCGGACCCAGGCGAGGGATACAAAGCCGAGAATGGCGAAACCGATGTTGATGCTGAAGGCCAGGTTGCCGAGCTGCGCCTCGCCGAGGCCGAATTCCTCCGCCAGGGAGCCGAACAGCACCGGCAGGACATTGAGGATCAAGGCGCCGCCGGCGGAAACGAGCCCGGCGGCGATATAGACCGAAGTCTTGTCTATGGGGTTGGCCCCGGGTGTCTTGTAGGTCATGATCTTCCTCCCCTCCGATGTCGTGACGTTCAACCCACCAGCTTCCTGCATCGGGACAGGAAGTCCTGCATCTTTTCGTTGCCGAGGATGTCCGGCCGCAGAAGCGCGACGACGGCCGCTTCGGGAAACGCGTCGGTCAAGGGAACGGGAACCAGACGTTTCCCGTCCGTGGCGACGAGGTCGCTCGGCCGCTGGGGCACCAGCGAATAGCCGAAACCGTGCGCCACCAGACCCCGCACCATCTCGAAGGACGGCGACTGAAAGCGGATATCCGGATCCAGGCTGCTGCGCCGGAAAAGCTGGGCCGTCGCGTTGCGGACCGAGGGATAGTCGAGCAGGACCATGGGCTGTCCGGCGAGGTCGGCCAGCGAGAGCCTGGCTCTATCCGCCAGGGGATGATCCGTGGCGAGCAATACATGCGGAGCAGCGTCACGGATCGTGCCGATCCGAAGATCGGCGGCCGGGGCGAAGCGGAAGCTCACGGCCGTGTCGATGGTGCCGGCGCGCAGCTGCTCCACGAGGTCGTCATGGTCGGCCTCCAGCAGGCGGATATCGACATCGGGATACTGGGCGGCGAAATCGGCTATGAGCGACGGCACGAATTGGGGGCCTAGCGTCACGAAGCACCCGATGCGCAGTTCTTCGCGCCGCGACGAACGGGCCTCGTGGCCGGCCGCGATGGGGACAGCGCGGCGATAGCCGCGATTGGCATAGACGAGCGGCGAGCGCTGCTCGGAAATCTCGATCTGCTCGGCCTCGCCGATGAAGATGCAGTGCGTGCCCCAGAACAGGGCGGTCCGCACCACGCAGTCGAACGCCACCACGGCACCGTCGAGGATCGGTGCGCCCGTCGTTCCGCCATGCCAGGCGGCCACCTCGAAACGATCTCGCGTCTCGGGTTTCAGCCGCCCGGAAAAGAGATCGGACAACCGGCTCTGGTTGCCGCTCAGGACATTGGCGCAGAAGCGCCCGTTCCTGCGGATCGCCTCGCAGGCCGGGCTCATGTGATGGACGCTGACCAGCAGCGAGGGCCCCTGCGTGTCGGCCGAGACCGAGGTCATCGACGAGACAGTAACGCCGAAGCGGCCGGCCTCGCCGTCGGTCGTCACCACGGCGACGGCGGAGGCCACCCGGCTCATGCCCTCGATGAACAGGCGCCTCAGGTCGCTTTGGGGCAGTTGGATGGTCATGGGCGTCCTCCGTCCACGTCACGAGAGCTCGAAGAACCTCGCCAGCTCCACGTCGGGCACCTTGCGGGCGAACTCGTGCATCTGCGCCTCGCGCGTGGCAGAAAAGCCGTCGACGAAGCGATCCCCGAACCATTTGCGGGCAAAGGCCGAGGCCCGGAACCGGCCGATCGCCTCATGCATGGTGCGCGGGAACAGCAGGCCGGGATCGATATCCTGCGCGTATCCGTTGCCCAGCTGCTCGTCGCGCGGCTCGATGCGGTCGCGGATGCCGGCCAGCCCTGCCGCAAGCGTCGCGGCGGTCGCAAGGTAGGGATTGGAATCCGAGCCCGGCAGGCGGTTCTCGAAGCGCAACGCGGGAGGCTGCTCGCCCACCACGCGCAGGCTCGCGGTGCGGTTCTCGAAACCCCAGTTCAGCGACGGCGGCGCGAAGGTGCCCGGAGCGAAGCGCCGATAGGCGTTCACGCTCGGCGCGAAGATCAGCATCATGTCGGCGAGATGGGCCTGCAGGCCGCCGAGGAAATGCCGGAACAGCGGCGACATGTTGCGAGGCGCGCCTTCCTGCCAGAAAAGCGGCGCGCCGGTCCTGCGATCGACAAGCGAGAGATGGATGTGGGTGGACTGGCTGTCGGCGCCTTCGCTCCAGCGCGGCATGAAGGTCACCATCTTTCCATTGCGCAGCGCCAGCGCCTTGAGGAAGGTTCTCAGCACCACGGCCTGGTCGGCCGGAGCGAGGTCGCGCCCGGCGCCGACGCAGACCTCCATGAAGCCGGCGCCGATTTCCTCATGCGCCTTGTAGAGGTCGATCTTCAGCGACGCGCACATGTCCACCAGATCGTCGTACCAGGCGCTTTGGGCGCTCTGGTAGAGGACGAGGTCGTGGCTGGCGAAGGTCGTCGCCGGCACGAGATCGCGGTATCCCTTGGACCTGGCCGACTGCGGCGTCTCGTCGAACAGCGTGTATTCCAGCTCGAGCCCGTATCTCGGCGAAAAGCCGTCCGCATGCGCCTCGGCGAGGATCTTCCTGAGCAGGGCGCGCGGACAAATGGCCGCTTCCCCGCCGCCGAACTCGGCCAGGAACAGAAGCCGCTTGCCCTCGCCGTGCCAGGGGATCTCGCGCCAGGAGTCCGGGTCGAGATCGAGCCTGGCGTCGTGGAAATCCGCACCGTCGTCCGAGACGCCGGGCATCGGCAGCACGACGTCGGTTGGATCAAGCGCCAGCGTCACCGGCGACATGCCCATGCCGCTGTCGGCGATCGAAAGCAGGCCCTTGCGCGACACGAATTGGCCGCGCAGGAATCCGTTCGTGTCGGCAGCGGCGACCGTGGCGAATTGGCAGCCCCTATCCTCCAGCAGGCTTTCCAGCTTGCTCATGTTTCCTCCCCATGATTGCAATTTCTCGTTCGCAAAGCCGTTCCAGCAAGGCGAGATCGGCCTGCGGATCGGTCGAGTAGGCGCGCAGGAACACCTTGATCCCGTTGAGCACGTAGCGTTCCGGCTGGAGTTCCTCGAATGTCAGTTCCGGCCGCAGATGCGCCGTGCCGCGCGGTGTCGACAGGATCAGCGACCAGAAGTCCTCGGCGGCGAGTTCGCTGTCCTCGAAGGCCAGCCGCCCGCGCTCGCGCATGCTGTCCATGTATCGGATGATCCCGTTCAGGGCCCGCTCCGGGCCGGCATGGATGTAGAGCCTGCCTATGCCGGGGAAACGCGCCGCCTCCGCGATCACCATGCGGCCGAAGGCGATTATCCTGGGGTCCAGCGCGAAGGCGGCGTATTTCATGCCGAAGTCGAGCAGCGTCTCGACCATGTCCTGCCCGCCCTTGCGCTCCAGCGGCGTCAGAAGGTCGGTTTTCTGGACGTCGAGCAGGGCAGTGAACAGGCCCTCCTTGTCTCCGAAATAGGCGTAGAGCGTCGGCTTGGAAACGCCCGCCTGCCGGGCGATCTCGTCCATCGAGGCGCCGGAAAACCCCTGGCCGGCAAAGACTTCGAACGCCGCATCGAGGATGCGGGCGCGCTTGGCGGCGGTACGGTCCGATTTCCTGGGCATCCGTCTAGTT
This sequence comes from Mesorhizobium sp., assembly GCA_035325625.1. Classification (GTDB taxonomy): domain Bacteria; phylum Pseudomonadota; class Alphaproteobacteria; order Rhizobiales; family Rhizobiaceae; genus Mesorhizobium. The sequence continues at coordinate 13,357 of DAOKZN010000002.1, forward strand.
TCCCGTGTCTTTCCGGTGGCGGGCGATGAAGGTCCGCAGATGGCCGTTATAGGTTCCGGCCGCTTCGAGGTTGCACAGATGGCCGGCTCGCGGGATCACGGCGAGCTCGACCTCGGCGGGGGCTTTCTCCCCCGCCCGCGCCTCGAAGATGCGCCGGGCGACCGAGCCTATCTCCGCCGGAGATGCCAGCCTGTCGCATTCGCCGGTCATCATCAGGACAGGCATTTTCCACCGCTCGAACCGCAGCCTGAAAGGCGGCGCCGTGAAGCACTCGATGGCCGCCCGGTAGGTCGCGGCCGGGATCGCGCGCATGGACGCGAGCAGCTCGTCCTCGGCCTCTTGCGGGCAATCCGGCCCTTTCAGCGACGACACCACGTCCCCGGCCATGTCGGCGGGGCTCAAGCCCCGATCGAGCGGCGCCAGGCGGGCCTGACGGAAGCCGGAGACGGTTTCAGGCGCGGCTTCCGACATCCCGGTGCAACCGCCGCTCAAGGTGAGGCTCGCCACCAGTTCCGGATGCGCGTGGGCGAAGCTCGCGGCGATCCAGCTGCCGTAGGACATGCCGACGAGATGGAGGCGCCGGGCTCCGAAATGCGCCATGACCGCCGAAATGTCGGCAAAGTGGTCTTCAAGGCCGAGCGGCTGCGGCGCGGGCGCGCTTTCGCCATAGCCGCGCAGGTCGAGCGCGACGGCGCGGGCAGCGCCCGCCACGGCCTGCAACTGGTGATGCCAGTTTTCCTTGCGGCCGCCGATGCCGTGCAGGAACAGCACCAGCTCGCCTTCGCCGGCGCAAAGCAGGCCGAGGCGCCGCGGCGCCTCGAGCGTGCAGGGCGCGACCGTCAGGCGGCTTTCGATGAAATCGAGGCCCTGCTCGAAAATCTCCCTGGTCTCGTCCGCGCCGGCCCGGACGGCATCGGCCACGCGCCCCGTCAGCACCGCGCTCCATACGATCCTCGCGCCCCGTCCGTGCCCGTCGACGCGGATGGCAGCATCGTAGCGATCGAGGACGGTGCTGCCTTCGACCATGCGGTAGCGAAGCTGCCTGCCGCCGTCGTCGCGGAAGGTCTGCCGCTCGCGGAACGTGCGTTCGACGCCATGCACCGTGAAGACGCGCTCCACGGCGCCATCGACCGGCCCGGCCTGGCACGCGGCCATCGCCGGATGCCAGGCCGACCCGAAGTCGCCCGCGATCTCCCACACGATGTCGGCCGGCGCCTCGATCACGCGCGCGCACTCGACCTCGGTGGTGAAATGAGCTGCGGCCATGGCGGTGCTCGCCTTTCGGGTCAGCGTATGGCCTTCAAGGTGCCGTGCTCGCCGCGCCACAGCGAGGTGCGGGCCGATTCGGTGTCGGCGCCCACCTTGTCGATCTCGTCCATGTCGTAGACGGTCAGCACCGAAAGGTAGTCTTCCATGATCTCCGATGTGTAGGGCAGCATCAGCGCGCCGCAGCGGCTGTCGCGGTAGAGCCGCTCCAGCGGCAGGCTCTTGAGCATGGATTGGCCGCCGCAGGTGCGGATGGCGAGAGCCGTCATTTCCTGCGCTCCCTCCATGACAGCATATTGCGCCGCATAGAGGCGCATGACCTCGGCCTTGGACGGGAAGCCCCTGGCCTCCATCATCGCCCGGTGCCAGAGCGAGCGCATCTCGGTGAGCTTCTGGTACATGCGCCCCGCCGCCATGCGCTTGGTGGGATAGATGCGCCGGTCGATGCCCTTTCCTTCTCCCTCGCCGCGCAGATAGGCGACGGTGAAGTCGTAGGCAGCCTGCGACACGCCCATATAGGTCGGCGACAGGAGCGCCATCATGTGCGGCCAGTTGGGCAGGGTCTTGGAGAACACGCCGCGCGGCATCATCAGATCCTCTTCCGTCACGTGGACGTCCTTGAGGATCAGGTCGCGCGAGACGGTTCCGCGCATGCCGATCGGGTCCCACTCGCCGACCACCTTCAATCCCGGCGCGTCCTTGCGCACGGCAAAGATCAGCGTGTCCTCATGGCGCGGCTCGACGCCTTCGAAGTGCTCCGTGCATACGATGCAGTAGTAGTCGCAATTGCCGGCCAGCGAGGCGAACTTCTTGAAGCCGTTGATGACATAGCCGCCATCGACCTTGCGGCAATTGGTCTGGATCGGCTTGGACGTCCAGTTCTGGCCGCCCTCGGAAATGGGCTGCGAATAGATCGCGCCCTCTTCCACCACCCTGCGGAACTGCCGCTCGCGCAGCGGCCGGAACGCCGCTCGCTCCTCTTCGGTCAGGTTCGGCATGTCGAACATGAAATTCGACCACAGCATGGCCGAGGTGTGCATGTTGAAGGTCAGCGCCGTCGCGCCGCAATATTTGCCGATCTCGGCGGCGACCGTGGCATATTCGCCGACGCTGAACCCATAGCCGCCGAATTCCTTCGGGACGACCAGCTTGAGGAAGCCGTGTTCGCGCAGGTCGACATAGTTCTGCGTGGGGAACGACGCTTCGCGGTCGTGGACGAAGGCGCGCGCGGCGAAGCCTTCGCGACCGAGACGGTTCGCCGTCTCCAGCATCTTGCGAAGGTCCGCCGACAGGGCGCGCTCGTCGTAATAGTCCAGGAAATCCATGTTCGGTCCTTGCGTGTCTTTCCCGTGGCGCGAAGCGCCGGCGTCCGGGGCGATCTGGAAGGCAGAGGCGGATTGGCTCATGCGAAGCGTCCTTGCAGGATGCCCTTGCGCACCACGACCTCGTCGTCGAGCGTGACGGTGCAGTTGCGCATCGGAAAGTCGAAATGGCCTTCGGTGAACCGGCCGGCATACTGGTTCGCGCCGGTCGAGAACAGGAAGTTGCCGGCGAAGGCGCGGAACTCCGTCGCCTGCATGTCGCGCTTGTCGAAAAGGGCCATCGAAACCCAGCGCGCGCCGGGGTTCACGCCCCAGCCGACATGCGAGAAGCCGTAGGCTTCGGGATCGTTCCACGATGCGAGATAGTCGCGCGTCAGTTCGGCATCGAGGTTGTCGCCGACGATGTCGGTGACGTAGTCGTTGCGCACTTCCAGCACGACGCGGTTCTGGAGGAACGTCTTGAAGGTCAGGTTCTGGTCGCCGACGTCCATGACGACCCGGCCGTTTATGGCGTTCTTGCCCGGAAAGCACAGGCACAGCCCGCCCGGCCAGTGGGCGACGCCGCCGGGCCTGGTGGTGAAGCCCGGCGTTCCCCCGCAGGCCGCGCCGCGCAGGTCGATGGTGAGGTCGGTGCCGGCCTCGCTGGTCACGCGCATGGTCTTCGCCTGCTTCAGCGCCGCGATGCCGACCTCCACCTTCGCCGCCAGTTCGGCGCGCGGCTCGGTGCGCTCCAGGATTTCGGGGTGTTCGTTGCAGACGGTGAAAAGCCGGGCGCCGGCTTCCTCGATTTCCGGCCATTCCGGTGCGTGGATCAGCCCTTCCACGGTCACGTCGACTATGACGTCCGCCGCCTTCAGCGCGCCGACGACAGGCCGCATGCCCCTGAGCGCCTTGCAGGCACCCGTCGACTTCACCGGCACCGGAGCGTCGAGCGGCGGAGTGGGAACGGTGATTATCGAGAATTCAGCGCCGAGATCGAAGCAGGCCAGTTCCGCCAAATGGACCAGAACCGGCCGCGACTGCGTCTCCGCGATGATGATGACGCTCGTGTCCCGGCCTATGCCGTTGAGCGCAAAGGCCCTGCGAAAGGAAGCGAGCCACTTCCCTTCGATCCGCTCCTGCAGCATCGAATTTCCTCCCGCGATCGCTCCTCCATGATCGCAAGGGGCATGCTAGCAGAGATGTTTTATACTTCAAGGATTTTCTTACTGAACGGTTTAGTTTCTCTCTGGAGCGCCGTTCGGCGCGCATCGGGCGCCGGAACATGCGCTGGTCAGAGGCGACTGCGGGATGCGTGGCAGCGAGGACCGGCTGAGCGAAGCCTATCCTGAGTTACCACCTCACGGACGGATCCGGCGTCGGGATGGCGTCCAGCAATTCGCGCGTATAGGGATGCGCAGGGCTGTCGAACAGCGCAGCGGTGGGTGCGTCCTCGACGATCGCGCCGGCCTGCATGACGATCACCCTGCCGCACAGCCGGCGGATCACCGACAGGTCATGGCTGATGAAGGCGAGCGTGAGGCCGAGTTCGGCCACAAGCCGTTCGAGCAGGTTGAGCACCTGCGCCTGCGAGGAAACGTCGAGGCCCGACACGATCTCGTCGGCGAGGATGAAGTCCGGCCGCATGGCGATGGCGCGCGCGATGCCGACGCGCTGGCGCTGGCCGCCTGAAATCTCGTGCGGATAGCGCCCGGCGAAAGCCGGCGAGAGGCCCACCTGGTCGAGCGCCTCGGCGATGCGCGGGTCGCTGCTGCGCGCGCCCAGCGGAGCCGCGACGATGCGGCCGACCGTGAGGCGCGGGTTGAGCGACGACATCGGATCCTGGAAGATCATCTGGATGCGCCGGCGCAGCGGCCGCAGGCGCTCGTCCGAAAGGTGGGTGATGTCCTGCCCGTCGAAGACGATGCGGCCGCCGGTCGGCTCCATCAGCCGCAGCAGCGCACGCCCCAGCGTCGTCTTGCCCGAGCCCGAGCCGCCGACGATGCCGAGCACGCTGCCGCGCGCGATCTCGAAGCTCAGCCCCTTCAGGATCTCGCGGCGCGGGGCGGGCCCGAACAGGGGCTTGCGCGCCATGTCGGGCACCTCGATGCGCAGGTCCTCTATGCTGAAGATCGCCTCAGCCATGCGGCCTCCATGCCGCGTCGGCCGCGGCGATCTCGTCGCCGACCGCGTCGAGCACGGCGGCCGGCACCGGCCGCAGCGACGAGGTCGGGTCGGTGTGGCGGGGCGTGGCTGCGAGAAGGGCTGCGCTGTAGGGATGGCCCGGCGTGGCGAAAAATTTTTCCACGCCGGTGTCTTCCACCACCTTGCCCGCATAGAGCACCGAGAGCCGGTCGCAGATCTTGGCCACCACGCCCAGATCATGGGTGACGAACAGCAGCGCCGTGCCGTGACGGGCCTGGAGCTCGGAGATGAGGCGCAGCGTCTGCTTCTGCACCGTCACGTCGAGCGCCGTCGTCGGCTCGTCTGCGACGATCAGCTTCGGCTCGGCGGCGAAGGCGGCAGCGATCAGGACGCGCTGGCGCATGCCGCCGGAAAGCTCGTGCGGGTAGAGCCGCATCACCCGCTCTGGCTCCTGGATGCGCACCTCGGCCAGCATCTCCAGCGCACGCGTGGTGGCGCGCGCCTTGTCCCAGCCGAGAATGTCGACCAGCCTGTCGGTGACCTGCCGGCCGATGCGCCGCGACGGGTTGAGGGCGGTCAGCGGGTCCTGCGGCACGAGCGCGGTCTTGGCGCCGATCAGGCGCCGCCGCGTGGCGGGCGAGGCCTTGAGCAGGTCGTCGCCTTCGAGCAGGATCTCGCCCTCGACGATCTCTACCGCCCTCGGCAGCACGCCGAGCACCGCCTTGCCGATCATGCTCTTGCCGGCGCCGCTTTCGCCGACCAGCCCGCGCACCGTGCCGGGCGGCACCTGGAGGCTCACCGAGCGCAGGACGCGCTCGCGGGTGCCGCGCAGCCTCGCCGAAAGATCGCGGATCTCGAGGAAGGCGCTCATCTGAGCACCGGGTCGAAGCGGTCGCGCAGGCCCTCGCCGAGCTGGGCGAAGGAGAGCACGGTGAGGAAGAGGGCCACGAGCGGGAAGGCCAGCACCCACCAGGCCTGATAGATGGCGATGCGCCCCTCGGCGATCATGCCGCCCCAGGTCGGTGCGTCGGTGGAGACCGACAGGTTGACGAAGGACAGGATCGCCTCGACGATGACGGCGATGCCCATTTCCAGCGTCAGCAGGGCGACGATGACCGGCATGACATTGGGCAGGATCTCGGTGAGCAGCGTGCGCAGGCGGGTGAAACCGGCGACGCGGGCGCTGTTGACGTAGTCCATCTGCGACTGGTTCAGCGTCTCGGCACGCACGACGCGGCAGAAGCGGGTCCAGTCGATGACGATGATGGCGAGGACGACCGAGGAAAGGCTGGCGCCGAGCACCGCGATCAGCAGTATGGCGAACAGCACCGGCGGGAAGGCCATCCAGATGTCGACCAGCCGGCCGACGATGCGGTCTGTCCAGCCGCGATAGAAGCCGGCGGCGAGGCCGAGGGCGGAACCGATCAGGCAGGTCGCCACGCCCGCCGCCAGGGCCACGACGAGCGCCACGCGCGCGCCGTAGATCATGCGCGAGAGCACGTCGCGGCCGAGGCTGTCGGTGCCGAGTAGATAGCCCGGCTCGGAGCCGGCCATGAAGACGGGCGGCAGGCGGCCGAGAAGCAGGTCCTGCGCCAGCGGATCGTGCGGCGCGATCAGCGGCGCGAGGAGCGCCGCGAGCGCGACGACGAGCAGCCAGGCGGCCGACAGCCACAGCCTTGCACCTGCCCGGCGGCGTGTCGCCATGCGTCCGTCAAGCATGGCGGAGCCTCGGGTTGAGCAACGCGTAGGTCATGTCGACGAGAAGGTTGACCACGGTGAACATGAGCGCGAACAGGATGACGATCCCCTGGATCAGCGGCAGGTCGCGGTTGATGACGGCGTCGATCGCCATGTTGCCGAGGCCCTCGTAGGAGAACAGCCGCTCGATGATGACGGTGCCGCCCATCAGGAAGGTAAACTGCACGCCGATGAGCGTCAGCGTCGGCAGCACGGCGTTCGGCAGAGCCTCGGAAAGGATGACGCGCGTTTCCGAATAGCCCTTGGTGCGGGCAAGCACCGCATAGTCGAGATTGACCGTCTCCTTGAGCGACTGCTTCAGCAGTTGCGAGATGATGGCGGCGAGCGGCAGCGCCAGCGCCAGCGCGGGCATGAACATGTGGCTGACCAGATCGCGGGTAAGGTCGAAGCGCAATGTGAGAAGGCTCTCCAGCAGATAGAACTGGCTCGTGAAGGGCAGCTCCAGCCGCGGCGAGACGCGGCCGGAAATCTGGAACAGCGGCCACAGCACGCCGAACAGGACGATAAGCAGCAGGCCCCAGAGGAAATCCGGCACGGACAGGCCGACGCCGTTGGCGACGTCGATGCCGGCTTCGGCGCGCGTGCCGCGCAGGCGCGTGCCGAGCACCGCCAGCGTGCCGCCGAGCGCGACGGCGATGAGGAGCGCCGTCAGCGAAAGCTCCAGCGTCGCCGGCAGCCGGCCGAGCACCAGCGACAGCACCGGCTGGCGCGTCGAGATCGAGGTTCCGAAATCGCCATGCAGCACGTTGCCGAACCAGATGACGAACTGCTCGAAGATCGAGCGGTCGAGCCCGTAGAGCGCGCTCAGGCGGGCGATGTCGGCCTCGCTGGCGCCGGGCGGAAGCATCATGGCGATGGGGTTTCCCGGCACCACGCGGATGACGACGAAGACGATCACCGCCACGCCGAAAAGCGTGACCAGCGTCGTGACAAGCCTTGCTGTCAGGATACGTACGAGCGGCATGAAGGGGTCCCCCGGCTCAGTGTGGGACGAACCGGGGGCTCACGCAATCAGGCGCGGCCGATGAGGTGCGGCAGCAGCGCGCCGGACTTGTGCGGCGTGACCGACAGGCCCTCGCGGTAGACGATCGGCTGCGCGTACTGAACCAGCGGGATCGCCAGGTTCTGCTCGGCGACGAAGGCGGACACCTTCTTCCAGCCGGCGATGCGCTTCTCCTCGTCGGCCTCGCCCCACAGCGGATTGATCATGTCGATCAGATCCTGGCCGTCCCACACCGAATGCGGGCTCGGGCCGTACATGGCGAAGCCAGTCGAGGTGGTGGGGTCGCCGACGGCGTTGCCCCAGTTGTAGAAGGCGGCGGGCGCCAGCTTGTCGGCGGCGCGCAGCTCGAAATGCTGGGCGATCTCGTAGACCTCGATCTCGGCCTCGATGCCGACCTTGCGCCACATGCCGACGATCGCCTGGATCATCTCGTAGTCCTTGGGCTTGAAGCCGCGCGTCGTCTGGATCGCGAACTTCACCGGCTTGTCCGGCGAGTAACCGGACGCCGCGAGCAGCTCCTTTGCCTTGTCCGGATTGTATTCGACCTTGATCGACGGGTCGAAGGCCGCATATTCGGGCGTCTCCAGCGTATCCAGCGGCAGTCCGTAGCCACGCAGCAGCCGGTCGACCAGCAGCTTCTTGTCGATGGCGTGCGCGGCGGCATAGCGGACGTTGCCGTCGAGCATCGGGTCGATGTCGTTGATGAAGATCATGCCGATGTCGGAGATGGTCTCGCAGGAGCCCTTGAAGCCCTTGCCGACGAGACGGTCGTATTCCTCGTAGGGAATCTCCAGCGTCACGTCGGAATTGCCGGATTCGACCTCGGCGACGCGGCTTGCCGCGTCGGTGACGAACTTGATGGTGACGTTCTCGAAGGCGGGCTTGCCGTCCCAGTAGTTCGGATTCGCCTTCAGCCGCACGAAGGCGTTGCGCTCGTAGCGCTCGACCATATAGGGGCCGGTGCCGATGGGCGCCGCCTCGAAGCCTTCCGGCCCGACCTTCTCGTAGTAGGCCTTGGGCAGCACATAGCCGGTCAGGAAGGCCATCCACTTGAAGATGGTCGGCTCGAACTGCAGCACGTCGGCCTCGATGCGGTTGCCGTCCACCTTGAAGTTGCCGATCTTGGCCCAGACGAACTGGATCGGGTTGCCGGTCTCGGGCTTGCCGGCGCGTTCCAGCGACCAGGCGACGTCCTCGGCCGTGAACGGGCTGCCGTCGTGCCAGGTCACGCCTTCGCGCACGACCATGAAGATCTTGCTGCGGTCGTCGTTCCAGCCCCATTCGGTCAGCAGGCCGGGGGCGAAGGAAAGATCCGGCTTCTGGTGGATGAACATGTCGAAGACCGACTGGTAGAAGCCCTGGATCGTGGGGTTCACGCCCGAGGTGCCCACCGTCGGGTCCCAGGAGGGAAGGTTGACGTTGTAGGCGATGGTGAGCTCGTCGGCGGCCTGTGCGGCGGCGAGCCGCGGCAGGCCGGCCGTCGCCACGCCGGCCATGGCGAGCTTCAAGAGAGTGCGTCGATCCGGATGTGCTTTCATGATGTTGTTCCCCTGTCTTTGATGGTTGATCTGGCTAGTGCGCGGCGGTGGCTTCGATCTCGATCATGACGTCCTCCTGGGTTGGGCTCCTGTCGTGGATATGGGCGCGTCTCCATCTGCCGGGCGGCTAGCCGCCGGCAAGCTGCCTGGCCAGCATGTAGCCCGAGCCCGCGCCGACCCCGGCGCCCGGCCATGTGGCAGCCCCGACGAGATGAAGGTCCTTCACCGGCGTGCGCCAGTCCGCGAAGCCAGCGGCAGGGCGGAACAGGAAGTTCTGCGCCAAGTGATGGCTGCCGCAGATCTGGTCTCCGCCGACCAGGTTGGCATTTTCCCGCTCGAGGTCGAGAGGGCCGAATACGGCGCGGCCGATGATCCTTTCACGCAGGCCCGGCGCGTAGCGCTCGACGATCGAGATCGCCCGCTCGGCGAAGGCGTCCTTCGCCTCGTCCCAGCCGCGGGCCGCTATCTTGCCGGCGGCGTCGCCGCGGATTTCGGCGGGGGCCATGCGCACCTGCAGCCACAGGACGTGCTTGCCCTCAGGCGCACGACCCGGATCGACGGCGGTGGGCTGGCCCACGACGATCACCGGTTCGGCGGGCAGCAGGCCGGCAGCAGCCTGCGCATAGGCCAGCGCCATCACGTCGAGCGAAGGCGCCACATGCACGTAGGCGAAGCGGCGCAGGGCCGGCTCCGGCCAGGCGGGCAGGTCGTCCAGCGCCAGATGCACCATCATGGTGCCGGGCGCGTGACGGAAGCTTTTCATCTTCCGGTCGAAATCCGCGTCGCCCGAGCCGCCCGGCAACAGCGCGTCCAGCGCTCTCGGCGCGACCGAGCCGATCACCGCCTTCCCCGCCGCGACACGGCGCCCGTCGGCAAGCGTCACGCCGACGGCACGGCCGCCGCTGGTCTCGATCCGCTCGACGCGCGCGCCGCATTCTATGGTGCCGCCGCCGGCCTCGACCATGGCGACCAGCGCCTGGATCATCGTGTCGGCACCGCCCTTGCCGAGCGCCATGCCGAAGCTCTGGCCGGCCATGCCCTCGAGATAGGGGAAGACGGCGCCGCCGGCCATGTCGGGCGCGAAGTCCAGATGCATGCCCCAGGCGGCGAGCAGGGCCTTGACCTCTCCGCTCTCGAAGGTCTCGTCGAGCCACGCACGCGGCGAGGACAGCAGGAAGCGCACCAGCTCCCGCGCGCCGGAAAACCCTTCCCGCCGCAGGATCGACCACAAGACGCGTGCAATTGCACGCTTTTTCATGGGCGCGCCGAGCAGAGCGAAAAGGCTCTCCGCACGCTTTGGAAAGCCTTCGACAAGCCTCCCCCAGGCCTCGGCGTCGCGGGCGGAGAAAGTGCGCATGCGCGCCTGCGTGGCGGCCAGGTCGGTGGACACGCCAAGCCACCGCCCGTCGGGGAAAACGGAGGCGAAGCAATCGGCCACCGGCACGAAGGCAAGCCCATGGCGGCCAAGCTCATCGCCATAGGCCTTATGGAATGCGGAGCCGGCGAACAGGCTGAGATTCATCGCCGCCAGATCGTGGCGAAATCCTGGAACGGTCAACGCTTCCGTCTTCACGGCCCCTCCCGGACGCGTCGCAGCCTCGAACAGGCCGACCTTCCAGCCATGTCGAGAAAGATGCGCGGCGCAGGCGAGCGCGTTGTGCCCCGCGCCAATGAAAATGGCGTCGTAGTTGGTCATGAAATTAGTTCACCCTTAAAATGATATTTGCATACGCATCTAAAGTCGTCTAGCCTTTTTGTCGGGAACAGCGGCGTCATATGAGAGACGCCGACGGATCAAGGCGTGCGCAACGCGAGGAGGATGACGATGACCGCAGCAAGCACTCTCGGCGATCTGACGGAACTTCTGCTGGACGGCAAAGTGGAGGTGGTCGACCTCGCCGCTCCGCTCGGGCCGGATACGCCATTGCTGAAGCTTCCGCCCGAACTGGCCAGGGACACGCCGAAGATCGAGATCCACACCATTTCCGAATACGACAAGGACGGACCGTTCTGGGCCTGGAACTGGCTCAAGATCGGCGAGCACTCGGGAACGCATTTCGACGCGCCGCACCACTGGATCACCGGCAAGGATTATGCGGACGGCTATACCGACTCCATTCCGGTCAGGAACTTCGTCGCCCCCGTCAACGTCGTCGACTGCTCCGCCGAGACGGCGGCGAATGCCGACTTCCTGCTGACCGCCGACGGCGTCAGGGCGTGGGAGGCCAAGCACGGCGCGATCCGGCCGGGCGAGTGGGTGGTGATGCGCACCGACTGGGACAAGCGCAACCATTCCGAACAGCTTTTCCTCAACGCAGACGCCAGCGGGCCGCATTCGCCCGGGCCATCGGTGGACTGCATCGAGTACATATTGGAACGCGGCGCGATCGGCTGGGGCACGCAGTGCATCGGCACCGACGCCGGCGCGGCCGGCGGCTTCCAGCCGCCCTTCCCGGCGCACAACCTGCTGCACAAGGCCAACCGCTACGGCCTCGCCAGCCTCGTCAACCTGGACAAGCTTCCGCCCAAGGGGGCGATCCTGATCGTCGCGCCGCTCAAGATCGTCAAGGGCACCGGCAGCCCGGTGCGTGCCCTGGCGCTGGTGCCGAAGGGCTAGGCCGATGGCCTACGATCACGTCATCGTAGGCGGCGGCATCAACGGACTGGTTGCCGCCGCCCTGCTCGCCGGCAAGGGTGGAAAGGTGCTGCTGCTGGAGCGTTCCGACCGTGTCGGCGGCTGCATGGCGAGCACGGAAGCGACGCTGCCGGGCTTCACCCATGACGTGATGGCGGCGACGTTCGTCCTCTTCCTCACCGGCCCGGCCCATGCCGAACTGGGGCAGGACCTCGCCCGCCACGGGCTGGAATTCTGCCATACGCCGCATCCCACGGCGGCCCTTCGGCCAGACGGCTCCTGCGCGGTGCTGAGCACGGACCGTGCGGCCAACGTCATGACCTTCAATGCCCTCGCGCCGGGCGACGGCGACCGGCATGCCGCCGATGTCGGGTCGATCGAGGCCAGCGCGCCCCTGCTGTTCGGCCTGCTCGGCGGGCAATTGTGGAGCCTTTCCACGGCCAGGCTGCTGGCGCGCGAAGCGTGGCGGCGCGGCTTGCGGGGGCTCGCAGCCTATCTCGGCGAAGCGCTCCGGCCCGCGCGCGGCTGGCTGGAGAGCGGCTATGCCGCGCCCCAGGTGCAGGCGCTCCTGGCGCCATGGACGCTGCATTGCGGCCTGTCGCCCGAGGACGCCTATTCCGCGCAGATGGGCAAGGTGGTCGCCTTCGCGCTGGAGGCAGCCGGCGCACCTGTCGTCAAGGGCGGGGCCGGCAAGGCGGCGGAGGCCTTCCGCAAGCTGATAGAGGAACGCGGCGGCGAGGTGCGCACGGGCGCCGAGGTGGAGCGCATCCTCGTCAAGGAAGGCCGCGCCGCCGGCGTCAGGCTGGCCGGCGGCGAGGAGATCGCGGCCGCAAGGACCGTCATCGCCTCGGTCCCGCCCGGCACGCTCTACGGCCGCCTGCTCGGCGAGGCCGCCCCCGCGACGGAAAAAGAGGCCGTGCGCAGCTTCCGCCATGGCCGCGGCGACTTCCAGCTCCACTACGCGCTCGACCGGCCGCCGCGCTGGAAGACGCCGGGCCTCGAAAAGGTGGCGCTGATCCACCTGACCGACGGCATCGACGCCGTGTCCAAGTCGCACAATGAGGCGACGCGCGGCCTGCTGCCGGAGACGCCCACCTTCTGCGTCGGCCAGCCCGCGGCGCTCGACCCGTCCCGTTGCCCGGAAGGCAAGGCGGTCCTGTGGATCCAGGTGCCGGACGCCCCGCGCGCCATCAAGGGCGATGCGGCCGGCGCCATTCCTGCCCGAGGGGCATGGGACGAGGCCACGCGCGAAAAGTTCGCCGACCGGATCGAGGCCATCCTCGCCCGCCATATCGAGGGCTTTGCCGAGACGGTGCTGAAACGCCGCGCCTATTCGCCGGCGGACCTCGAGGCGCTCAACGTCAACCTTGTCGGCGGCGATCCCTATGGCGGGGCCTGCACCATCGACCAGTTCTTCCTCTGGCGGCCCTTCCCGGGCTCGGTCAACCACCGGACGGCCGTCAGGGGCCTCTATCATATCGGCGCTTCGACCCATCCGGGGCCGGGACTTTCGGGCGGCTCGGGCTATTTGGTGGCGAAGGAGATCGGATGAACGCGCGCCTGCCCACGGATGTCGAGCTGGACGGCCCCAGGCTGGGCGAGATCGGACTGCAGCAGTTCGCACCCTATCTGATGAACCGCATCATGGGGCGCTACAACGCCTCGCTGCGCCACGATCTGGCCGAGCTTGGGCTGACGACCCCGAAGATGCGGGCTCTCGCCGTGCTGTCGGTGATAGACGGCCTGCTGATCAGCCAGCTCGCCGTCTATGCGATTGTCGAGCAGTCGACGCTGAGCCGGGCGCTCGATGCGCTGGAAGCCGAAGGTTTCGTGCGCCGCAACCCCGACCCCGGCGACAGCCGCGCCACGCGCGTGACCATCACGGAGCTGGGCCGCGCCACCTTCGAGAAGCTGTGGCCGACGATGCGCAAGAGCTATGCGCGGATGTTCGCCGGCATCGGCGCCGAGGAGCACGCGGCCTTCGTGGCCACGTTGCAGAAGATCCTGGTCAACGTGCGTATGCACGATTTCTGATCCCTGAGGAGGCACCCGATGGCTGAGCGATCTTTCGCGAAGGAGGTCCAGAAACTCAAGCTTGGCGCTGGCGAAACCTTCACCGGCGAAGGGATCCTCGCCATCACCAAGGCGCTGCTGCAGTGCGGGGTGGGCTATGTCGGCGGCTACCAGGGCGCGCCGATCAGCCATCTGATGGACGTTCTGGCCGACGCGCAGGAGATTCTCGGCGAACTCGGCGTGCATTTCGAGGCGAGCGCCTCCGAGGCCACCGCCACCGCCATGCTGGCGGCTTCCGTGCACTATCCGATCCGGGGCGCGGCCACCTTCAAGTCGACGGTCGGCACGAACGTCGCTTCCGACGCGCTCGCCAACCTGGCCTCCGGCGGCGTGACCGGCGGCGCGCTGATCATCGTCGGCGAGGACTATGGCGAGGGCTCCTCCATCATGCAGGAGCGCAGCCATGCCTTCGCCATGAAGAGCCAGGTGTGGCTGCTCGACCCGCGCCCGAACCTGCCTTCGATCGTGGCGGCCGTGGAGCACGGCTTCGAGCTGTCGGAAGCCTCCAACACGCCGGTCATGCTGCAGGTGCGCATCCGCTGCTGCCATGTGCACGGCTCCTTCGTCACCAAGGCGAACCGGCGCCCGCCGATGACCGTGGCGGACGCGCTGGAGAACCCGCGCCGCGACACCGGCCGCATCGTGCTGCCGCCGGCCTCCTTCCTGCACGAGAAGGAAAAGATCGCCAAGCGCCTGCCGGCGGCGGTGGACTACATCAAACGCCATGGGCTGAACGAGACTTTCGGCGAGCCGGGCAAGGTCGGCATCATCTGCCAGGGCGGCATGTATAACGGCGTCATCCGCGCCCTGCAGCGGCTGGGCCTCGCCGATCTCTATGGCGACACGCAGGTGCCGCTGCATGTGCTCAACGTCACCTACCCGCTGATCGAGGACGATCTGGTCGCCTTCTGCGAAGGCAAGGAGGCGGTACTGGTCGTAGAGGAAGGCCAGCCCGACTACATAGAACAGGCGCTGGGGGCGATGCTCTACAAGGCCGGCGCGACGGTGAGGCTGGAAGGCAAGGGCCCGCTGCCCATGGCCGGCGAATATAGCGGCCAGGTCATGCTCGACGGCATCGGCGCCTTCCTGCGCAAGCATGCCGGCGACATGCTGGCGCCGGAGGTCCGCGCCCCCAACGTGCCGGCACCGCCACTCTACGAAGACCTCGCCAGGACCGTGCCGATGCGGCCGCCGGGCTTCTGCGTCGGTTGCCCGGAACGGCCGATCTTCGCCGCCACCAAGCTCGCCGAGCAGGAGCTGGGCAAGCACCACATCGCCTCCGACATCGGCTGCCACCTGTTCTCGATCATGCCGCCTTTCGAGCTGGGCGCCACGACCATGGGCTACGGGCTCGGGCCGGCCTCGGCCTCGGCCTTCAATTCACCGGATGCCAAACGCCGCTCCATCTCCTTCGTCGGCGACGGCGGCTTCTGGCACAACGGCCTGACGTCCTCCATCGGCAATGCCGTCTTCAACAGGAACGACGGCGTCATCGTGGTGGTGGACAACTATTATTCGGCCGCTACCGGCGGCCAGGATATCTTGTCCTCGAGGGCGACCAACCGGACGAAATCGACGAAGCACCCGATCACCGACGCCATCAAGGGCATGGGCGTGAAATGGGTGCGCCACGTGGAGCGCACCTACGATGTCGGCACGATGCGCGACACGCTGAAGGAAGCGCTGACGACCGAGGAGACGGGGCCGAAGGTGATCGTCGCCTCGTCCGAATGCATGCTGAACCGCCAGCGCCGCGAAGCGCCGTTGAGGAAAAAGGCGGCCGCCGAGGGCAAGCGGGTGGTGCGGACGAAATTCGGTGTCGACGAGGATGTGTGCACCGGCGACCATGCTTGCATGCGGCTGTCCGGCTGCCCCTCGCTCACGGTCAAGCATCTGGACGATCCGCTGCGCGACGACCCGGTGGCGTCCATCGACGAGAACTGCGTGGGCTGTGGCAATTGCGGCGAGGTGGCGGATGCCGCGGTGCTGTGCCCGTCCTTCTACCAGGCCGACGTGATAAACAACCCGACCGCCTGGGACAGGTTCTGGTTCGGGCTGCGCGGGCGCGTCATCTCGTTCCTGCAGTCGCGCCGCGAGCGCCGACGCCTCGTCTTCGGAGAATCGCGGGCATGAAATACGGTGTTCCGGAAGGCGAGGATGCCACGAAGCGCATCGTCAAGATCGCCATTCTCGCGGTCGGCGGCCAGGGAGGCGGCGTGCTTTCCGGCTGGGTGACGGACGTGGCGCAGCGTGCCGGCTGGCATGTGCAGTCGACCTCGGTCGCCGGCGTGGCGCAACGCACCGGCGCCACCATCTACTATGTCGAGATGATGCCGCCCGACCCGGCCCGGCCCGCGGCGCAGCCGGTGCTGTCGCTCAGCCCCTCGCAGGGCGACGTCGACATCGTCATTGCCGCCGAGCTCGCCGAAGCGGGCCGGGCCGTGCTGCGCGGCTTCGTCACGCCCGAGCGCACGACGCTGATCGCTTCGAGCCACCGCATGCTCGCGGTGTCGGAGAAGATCGTGCCCGGCGACGGCCGCGCCGATTCCGGCACCGTGATCCGCCGGACGGGCGAGGCGGCCCGGCGCTTCATCTGTTTCGACATGGAGGCGCTGGCAAGGCAGGCCGGAAGCGTCGTCTCGGCCAGCCTGTTCGGCGCGCTGGCCGGCTCGGGCGAACTGCCCTTCCCGCGCGAGGAATTCGAGGCCACGATCAGGGCCGGCGGCAAGGGCACGCAAGCCAGCCTCGCGGCTTTCGCGCTGGCGTTCGAGCGCAGCCTGTCCGACGCGGCCGGGCCGCGGACGAAGTCCCCAGCGGCGCCGGCCCGGGAGAAGGCGGTGCTGGGCCCGCGCAGGCTCCGCCAGCAGTGGGACAGGCTTGTCGAGAGGGTGGCCGCATATCCAGAACCGGTGCGCGAGATGGCGGAGCCGGGCCTCGCCAAGGTCGTGGATTTTCTCGATCCGGCATATGGTGCCGAATATCTCGATCGACTGGACGCCATCGTGGCGAACGACGAAACGGCGAGGGGCCACGCCTTCTCCCGCGAGGCGGCGAAATATCTCGCAAACGCCATGGTGTATGACGACATCATCCGTGTCGCCGACCTCAAGACCCGCTCGACGCGGTCGCAACGCGTCATGGCGGAGGTCGGCCTGCGCGGCGGGCAGGCGCTGCTGACGACGGAATATTTCCACCCGCGCATGGAAGAGGTCTGCGGCGCCCTGCCTGCCGGACTTGGCGCCGCGATCGAGGCGCGGCCGGGACTGGTGAAGGCGCTGAACCGCGTGGTCGATCGAGGACGCAGGATCAGGACGGACAGCGTGCTGGGCTTCGGCATGCTCTGGACGATTGCCGGCCTCCGCCGCTGGCGGCGCGGCATCCTGCGCCACAAGATCGAGACGAGGCATCTTCAGGAATGGCTCGACCTGGCGACGCGCGAACGCGCCGGCGACTACCGGCTCGGCGTCGAGATCCTGAAGTGCCGCCGCCTGATCAAGGGTTATTCGGACACGCATGTGCGCGGGCTGTCGAAATTCGACCGGGTGCTCGCATGCGTGCCGCTTCTGCGCGCACGCGAGGACGCGGCCGACTGGCTGCGGCGCCTGCGCGAGGCGGCACTTGCCGATGCCGATGGCACTACGCTTGATGGCGCCATCCGAACGGTGCGTTCGTTTGCCGGCGAAAGTAATAAGCAAGCCGGCTAATAGAGAGCGGCAGCCTGAGGCCCCGCCAACGGCCCGGGAAAGGGCCATCACCAAAAAGGACGCAGCGATGACCACTCTTCTGATGTTCGAGTTCCCCTTCACCGGCCCTTGGGGCGAAGAGATGGCAGGCGCTCTTCGCGGGCTCGCGGAGGATATAGCCGGCGAGCCGGGGCTGATCTGGAAGGTCTGGACCGAGGCTCCGGAGCGGGGCGCCGCGGGTGGCATCTACCTGTTCGACAACGCAGAGGCGGCGCGGGCCTACACGGCGAAACATTCGGCCCGCCTGCAGCAATTCGGGATCAGCGGCATCGATGTCCGCGAGTTCTCCGTCAACGAGCCTCTGTCATTGGTAACCCGAGGTCGATAGCCGAGAGCAGCCCCCTCGGCCAACCCGGATCGGATCGTACAAGATGACAGCGACATTCTCGACAACGCGCCGGCTGGCATTCGGCGACTGCGATCCTTCGGGGATCGCCTACTTCCCCTCCTATCTTGATATGATGGTCGCAGCGACGGAGGCGTTTTTCGCCCATGTCGGCGTTCCGTGGCCGCAGCTGGTCGGCGAGCGCCGCATCGGAACGCCGACCGTGACGCTCAACCTGACCTTCGAACGGCCGGGATTTCACGGCGATCTGCTCGAGTTCCATGTGACGGTCAAAGCCATGGGGCGCTCCTCGCTCGACCTGCAGCACCGTGTCGAGAGCGCCGGCCATGTGCTCTGGCGAGCGGATCAGCGCATCGTGGCGACATCGCTTGAAACGCATCGCGCCATCGCGTGGCCGGACGACGTGCGCGCCGCATTCCGGCCGGGGCCTCCATAGTCCGTGGCCGGCCGCTGAAATCCTGCGGTCCCGGACCGGCTTCCTCGCTCAGCGGCGCGCTTGGGCTGCCGCTTTCTGGCGACATGGTTCAGGCGCATGG
>DAOKZN010000003.1:0-31308 GCA_035325625.1 Mesorhizobium sp.
GTTCGGCGGTGACGAAATCGGCGTTGGCGACGATCAGCCCCGCCTCCAGCCGCGCGCGGGTGAGCGCGGCATAGCCGATGGCGCGGATGCCGTGCCGCGCGCCCGCCGCCATCAGCCGGTCCCACAGGGCAAGGGCGGCGGTGCTTTCTACGAAAAGCTCGTAGCCGAGGTCGCCGGTGAAGCCGGTGCGCGAGATGGTCACGCTGCCGCCCTCGTGCGGAAATTCGGCGAGATCGAAGATTTTCAGCCGCTCGACGCCCTCGAACCCGGCCTCGCGCAGCGCCGCGAAGGAGGTCGGCCCCTGCAAGGCGAGGCCGGCGACGGCCTCGGTCTCCTCCGTCACCGAAACGTCGAAGCCGATTGCGCTGTCGAGCAGCCAGGGCAGGTGCCGCTCCTGGCAGCACAGGCGGAAGCGGTGCGGCGCGAGGCGGAACAGCGTGCCGTCGTCGAGGACGAAACCCTCGTCGTCGCACCACGCGGTATAGTGGACGCGTCCGGGCTTCAGCTTCGATACGTCGCGCAGGGTGAGCCTGTCGCAGAAGGCTTCCGCCTCCGGCCCCTCGATGCGGTATTTCACCATAGGGGAGATGTCGAACAGGGCGGCCTGGCTGCGGATGGCGAAATATTCCAGCTCCTCGTCCCACAGCGAGTGCGGGGCGCGGTAGCCGGCCCAGTTGTACCATTCGCTGGTCCTGGCCAGCGCGTCGATGCGTGGCTGGAACGGCGTGCCGAGCCGCAGCGTGCGGAAGTGGGATTGAGCGGGGGAGTGGGGCAGTTTTGGCATATGGTTCATGGCCGCACCCCTTCGCGCCACATTTCAATAGTAGGAATTCGACCCCCACTCCGGTTTGCTTCGCAAACCACCTCTCCCCCGCTCGACGGGGGAGAGGAAGTGCCAATCGCAAGCACGACGCCCTTCCTCTCCCCTTTTGAGGGGGAGAGGTGCCGAGCGAAGCGAGGCGGAGTGGGGGTAAGGCGCGCCATCTGCGATTGCGCCGAGTCTGCTGAGATATCGAGCATGTTTACTCCCTCATCTCCAGAATCCGCCGCGCCGCGTTGAGCCCCGGCACGCCGGAGACGCCGCCGCCGGGATGCGAGCCGGCGCCGGCGAGGAACAGGCCGGCAATCGGCGTGTCGTAGCCGGACCAGCCGGAGATGGGACGCGAGACCAGCATCTGGTCGGCCTGCAACTCGCCATGGTGCCAGTGGCCGCCGGGCATGCGCCAGCGCGCCTCGATGTCGGCCGGCGTCAGCAGCTCGGCATGGCGCACCAGGGCGCCGATGCCGGGCGCGTAGGCTTCGAGCTGCGCCATGACGGCGGCCAGAAACTTCGGCTTGCCTGTCTCCCAGCCTTCCTTCAGTTGGTAGGGCGCATATTGCACCACGGCGGAGAGCACGCAGGCGCCGCTCGGCGCAAGCGAGGGGTCGGAGAGCGAGGGCAGGGTGATCTCCATCACCGGCTCCGGCGAGAACTCGCCATATTTTGCCGGGTTGAAGGCGCGCTCGACATGGTCGGGCGAGGGCGCGAGCACCAGCCGGCCGCTATGGCCGCCGGCATCGACGCCCGAAAATTCCGGCGGCCGTTCGAGCGCCAGATGGAGCTTGGCGGCGTCGCCCTTCATGCGGATGTTTTTGACCTTGCGCACGATGCCGGTGTCGATCTCGCGCGCGCCGACGAGGTCGAGGAAAGTCGTGGCCGGATTGACGGCCGATACGATCGTTGCGGCGCGCAGCTCCTCGCCGCTTGCCAGCACCGCGCCCGTCGCGCGGCCTTTCTCGACCATGATCCGTTTCACCGCCGCACCCGTGCGGATTTCGACGCCCGCCGCTTCCGACGCCGCGCGGATGGCGGCGGCGACCGCGCCCATGCCGCCCCTGGGCAGCACCTGTCCGCCGGGCTCGCCACTCGCTTCGCCGGACAGGCGGTAGAGCAGGCCGAGCAGCGAGGTGGGCGAGCGGGGGCCGAGATGGGCGCCCAGCACCGCGTCGAAGGCGAGCAGGCCCTTCAGCCGGTCGTCGCGCAACTGCTCGTCCAGCAGGTCGGCCACGTTCATCAGCAGGACGCGCAGGAAGTCGCGCATGTCCTCGCGACCGAGCCGCTTCAGGGCAAGCCCTGCCCGGCCGAGCGCGGCGCTTTCGGCAAGCGACAGGCCGTCCAGCGCCGGCGGCCGGCGGGCGAGGAACGGCTTCAGCACCTCGGCATAGCGCAGCAGCTGCGCGCGCAGCCCGCGCCACGCCGCCTGCTCGGAGGCCAAGCCGCCGGAAAGGCTTTCGCCATAGGCGCCGTGAAGCGTGAGCGGCCGGCCGTCGCGCGAGAGTGCGACGCTGGGAGCAAGCTGAATACCCCCACCCCTGACCCCTCCCCACAAGGGGGAGGGGGATATTGGCGCTGGTTCCGCCATGGCCGTCGAAGGCTGGTGCCGGACGAGGCCGCTACGAGGTTCCCCTCCCCTTTGTGGGGAGGGGTCAGGGGTGGGGGTGACCTTGGATGGCACAAGCCCATGCTTCTCCAGCTCCAGCGTCTTCACCACGTCCGGATGCAGACGGTTCAGCAGATGGGCGAGCGACGAGACGCGGAAGCCCGGGAAGAATTCTTCCGTGCGCGCCGCGCCGCCGGTCTCGCTGGCGGCCTCCAGCACCAGCACCTTGCGGCCGCTCCGGGCCAGCACGGCTGCGGCGGTGAGGCCGTTGTGGCCGCCGCCGATGACGACCACATCCCATTTGGGCAAATCATATGACGTCATGGGCCGGGCTCATGTGCTGGGTGGGCCTGGCGAGGTCGCGCAGGATTTCCCTGGCCGCATTGCGGCCGGGGGCGCCCATCACCCCGCCGCCGGGATGGGTGGAGGAGCCGCAGATATAGAGGCCGCCCACCGGCGAGCGGTATTGCGCATAGCCCGGCACCGGGCGGTTGAACAGGAGCTGGTCGAAGGTCAGCTCGCCCTGGAAGATGTTGCCTTCGGTCAGCCCCACCTCGGCTTCCAGCTCGCGCGGCGTGCGCACCTCCATATGCACGATGCGGTCGCGGAAGCCGGGCGAATAGGCGGCGATCTGCGCCACGACGGACTCGGCGAAGCCGTCGCGGTCGGCGTCGGTCCAGTCGCGGCCCTCCACCCTGGGCGGGGCGTATTGCACGAAGCAGCTCATGAAGTGCTTGCCCGGCGGGGCCATGGTCGGGTCCAGCATGGTGGGGATCATCATGTCGAGGAACGGGTCGGCAGACCAGCGCCCGGCCTTCCAGTCGTCATAGGCGCGCTCCATGCGCTCGACCGAGTCGGTGAAGTGCATGTCGCCCCGATAGCAGGGCGAATCGTCGGGCAGGGCCGGGAACTCGGGCAGCGAATCCAGCGCGATGTTGACCTTGCCGGAGGAGCCGCGGATCTTGAAGTTTCTCACCCGCCGCAGGAACGGGTCGGGCAGCTCCTTGTCCTCGACCAGCTTCAGGAAGGTGCGCTTGACGTCGGCGTTGGAGACCACCAGCCGGCCGCGCACTTCCTCGCCGCCGGCCAGAACCACGCCCGTGGCCTTGCCGGATTTCACCACGACATGATCGACCTCGGCCCCGGTGCGGATGGTGCCGCCCGAGGCGCGGAAGGAGTCTGCCAGCGCCTTGGTCACCGCGCCCATGCCCCCGCGGGCATAGCCCCAGGCGCCGACCGAGCCGTCCACCTCGCCCATATAGTGGTGCAGCAGCACATAGGCCGTGCCGGGCGACATGGGGCCGAGAGCCGTGCCGATGATGCCGGAAAGCGCGAAATTGGCCTTGATGACGTCGGTCTCGAAATATTCGTCGAGGAAGTCGGAGATCGACATGGTCCAGAAGCGCAGCGTCAGCGCCATCTCCTCGGCCGTCAGCCCGGCGAATTTCCTGCCGAGGAAGATCAGTTCGCCGATGTCGCGGGGGCGAAGGCTGGTCGGGTCGGGAGCGGTGCGCATCAAAAGCGGCTGGATGAAGCGGCACTGGCGGGTCACGTCGCGGGCGTAGCGGTCATAGGCTTCGGCATCGCGCGCGGAGAAGCGGGCGAACTCGCGCCGGTGCGCGTCGTGGTCGCGATAGTTGGCGAGGTAGTCGCCGTCCTGCGTGAACACGGCGCCGCCCTCATAGGCGATGACCTGCAGGCCGAAGCGCGGCAATTCCAGGTCGCGCATGATCTCGGGGCGGAACAGCGAACAGACATAGGAACAGTTGGAATAGGTGAAGCCCGGGGCGAGCGAGCGGCTGGTGGCGGCGCCGCCGACCCATTCGTTCTTCTCCACCACCAGCACGTCGAGCCCGGCGCGCTGGAGATAGCAGGCGTTGACCAGCCCGTTGTGACCGCCGCCGATGACGATCGCGTCCCAGGTCTTCATTGCGTTCCCGCTCTTGTCTTTTCCGCAAATCTGCCACGCCGGGGCCGTTGCTGTCCAGTCGTTCTGAATGAATGTTCAACAAATGACATTGCGTTTCGCGGCAAGCGGAGTAGTCTTTTGCGGAAACGGCACGACCGGCCCGCCGCCCGAGACGGCCGGCACGGCGGCAGCGGCCGGAGGAGCGGGATGACGGCATGCCCCCAGGCGATGCGCAAGATGCTTGACAGCGGTGCGTGCCGTCCCGCTCATCTGCGCCCGAAGGAGCCGGACGGGCCGGCGATGCGGAGCATGACCACAGCGATGAAGACGGTGCGCAGGCCGGCCGGCAGGACTGCCGACAGGGGCGGGGAGGGCGAGGCGGAGCGGCGCAGCCGCAAGGCCTCCAAGGAAACGCGGCAGTTGCAGCTCATCGAGGCGACCATCGATTCGCTGGCCAGGCGCGGCTATTCCGACACCACCATGGCCGACGTGGCCGACGGCGCCGGCCTGTCGCGCGGCATCGTCAACTTCCATTTCGAAAGCAAGGAAAAGCTGCTGGTCGCCACCCTGCAGCATATGTACGACGAATATTCGGCCCATTGGCGCGCCGCGCTGGCCAGGGCGGGCGACGATCCCGCCAGGCAGTTGCAGGCGCTGGTGGCGGCCGATTTCGACCGCTCCATCTGCAACAGGCGCAAGCTCGCGGCCTGGTGCGCGTTCTGGGGCGAGGCGAAGTCGCGCCCCACCTATCAGACGCTGTCGGGCGCGCGCGACGCGGACTACCAGAACACCATCCTCGACCTGTGCCGGCGGCTGAAGGAGGACGCGGGCTATGCCTACGATCCGCAGGCGATGGCGCTGGCGCTCAGCGCCCTGCTGGAGGGGCTGTGGCTCAGGCTTATGATCGGCGCGGAGAACGTCAGCCGGGAAAGCGCCTTGCAGGCGGCCAACGAGTTCCTGATGTCGGTGTTTCCCGCGCATTGCGCGCGCAAGCCCGACCGGGAAGAGCCCGGCCGGCAGGGGAATAACGACTGAAACGAAGAACAAGCGGGAGGATGCAACGATGAAGACGATGACGCGCCGCCTGACGCTGACAGTGGCGCTGACCGGGGCGCTGGCAGGCATGCTGGCGGCATCGGCGGCCACGGTCGCCCTTGCGGAGGACAACGAGCTGACCATATTCGACTGGTCCGGCTACGAGGACCCCAGCTTCCATCCGAAATATACCGAGAAGCACGGCGATTCGCCCACCTTCGCCTTCTTCGGCGACGAAGACGAGGCGTTCGAGAAGATCCGCTCCGGCTTCAAGGCCGACCTCGGCCATCCCTGCTCGCAGAGCGTGGTCAAATGGCGCGAGGCGGGGCTGCTGCAGCCGCTGGATACCGCCAGGATCGAGGGCTGGAACGACCTCAACCCGCAGATCGTGGCGATGAAGAACCTCGTCACCTCCGACGACGGGAAGGCCTGGTTCATGCCGTGGGAATGGGGCAACACGGAAGTGACCTACAATTCCGAGAAGGTGGACGAGAAGGACATCCAGTCACTGAAGGCCTTCGCGGACCCGAAATTCAAGGATCGCGTCTCGATCGGCGACAATGTGGACGACGCCTATGCGCTGGCCAGCCTTGCCATCGGGCTGAAGGACTGGTCGAAGATGACGGACGAGCAGTTCGCCCAGGCGTCCGACTTCCTGCGCCAGGTGCACAAGAACGTGCGGCTCTACTGGACGGACACCACCGACATCGTGCAGGCGCTTTCCGGCGGCGAGGTGGATCTGGCCTGGTCGTGGAACGACGCGGCCGTGCAATCCTCGGCCAACGGCGCGCCGATCAAGTCGAAGAAGGACACCGACGAGGGCATCTCGACCTGGGTATGCGGCTATGTGATGTTCAAGGACGCGCCGGGCAGCAAGGACAAGGCCTACGACTACCTCAACGCCGTCAACGATCCGGAAGTGGCCAAGACGCTGGTGGGCGACTGGGGCTACGGCCAGGCCAACGTCAAGGGCATGGCGGGCGTCGACCCGCAGGTGCTGAAGGAAAAGGGTTATGACGACGTGCAGAAATTCGTCGACAAGACCCTGTTCCAGTCGCCGGTGCCGACCGACCTCAAGCTCAAGATGATCGCCGAGTTCGAGAAGATCAAAGCCGGTTACTGAGCGGATCGGCAGGCACGGCCAAAGGGCCGTCTCTCGTGCCGTGCCCCTCAGGCCGCCAGGAATTCCGGGTTCTGCCTGACCAGCTCGACCTTCAGCTTCTGCAGGGCGCGGGCCTCGATCTGGCGCACGCGCTCCTTGGAGATACCGAGCGTGGCGCCGAGCTCTTCCAGCGTCGCGCCCTCGTCGGTCAGCCGGCGCTGCTCGATGATGCGCAATTCGCGCGCGTTGAGCGCACCGAGCGCCGCCTTCAGCCAGCCGGAGCGGCGCTGCACGTCGATCGCCTCGCCCACCACCTCGTCGGGCAGCGGGTCGTCTGAGACGAGGAAATCCATCTTCTCCGCCGTGCCGCTGCCATCCGCCAGCGGGGCGTTGAGCGAGCTGTCGGGCGCGGAGAGCCGCGAATCCATCATAGCCACGTCGTCTTCCGGAACGCCGAGCGCCGCCGACACCTCCTGATAGAGCGCCGCGTTGGAAAGCGGCTCCGGCCCGCTGGCCAGCCGGGCGCGCAGTCGCCGCAGGTTGAAGAACAGCGCCTTCTGCGCGGAAGAGGTGCCGCCGCGCACGATCGACCAGTTGCGCAGGATGTAGTCCTGCATGGAGGCGCGGATCCACCATGTCGCATAGGTGGAGAAGCGCACGTCGCGCTCCGGCTCGAAGCGGGCGGCGGCCTCCAGCAGGCCGACATGGCCTTCCTGCACCAGGTCGCCGATAGGCAGGCCGAAATGCCGGAACCGCGTGGCCATGGCCACCACCAGCCGCATATGCGAGACGGCGATGCGGTGCAGCGCCTGCTGGTCGGCGCCGTTCTTCCAGCGCACGGCCAGTTCGTGCTCCTCGTCCCGCTCCAGATAGGGCGCGCTCATGGCGGCGCGGATGAAAAGGCGTCCAGCATTGTCTTCCATGGTCATCCCTCCCGCCAGCGGAACGGGGCAAAGGCCTGCGCGCCGTCCGCTTGAAAAGCCGGCCCGGCGCCCTAGAACAGAACGCATAACAACGTGCCGCGCGGAGGAATGGTTCCAGCGCGGGCGGGTTTGCGGACGTGCCGGAGGTGCCGCGGGGAGAGGAGACGACACGGCGGGTGTTTTCCTGCGTCGTGAGCATGAAATTCCGGAAATGATGGCGATTTGAAAATCCATTCCTTAAATCGCCGGCCGGCTTCTGCCAGATTCTGCTTCAAGGCACGGGCTGGCGGATCGGCCGCCGGCGTGCAACTCGGGATCACGAAAAGATGAAATGGCTTAAATCGCTGCTCGTGGCCGCCACCGTCCAGGTGCTGGCCCTCACCGCCGCCCATGCCGGCGAGGATCTGGACAAGATCAAGCAGGCCGGCGTGTTCAGGATCGGCACGGAAGGCACCTATGCGCCCTTCACCTATCACGACGCCTCCGGCGCGCTGGTCGGCTTCGACGTGGAGATCGGCCGCGAGATCGCCAAGCGGCTTGGCGTCAATGCCGAATTCCTGGAAGGGCGCTGGGACGGGCTGATCGCCGGCCTCGACGCCAACCGCTACGACGCGGTCATCAACCAGGTCGGCATCACCGACGAGCGCAAGCAGAAATACGACTTCTCCGAGCCCTACATCGCCTCCAAGGCGGTGCTGATCGTGCGCGGCGACAATGACAGCGTGAAGACCTTCGCCGACCTCAAGGGCAAGAAGTCGGCGCAGTCGCTGACCTCCAATTTCGGCAAGCTGGCCGAGAAGAACGGGGCGGAGCTGGTCGGCACCGACGGCTTCGACCAGTCGATCCAGCTCGTGCTCAACGGCCGCGCCGACGCCACCATCAACGACAGCCTGTCCTTCTACGACTTCAAGAAGCACAAGCCCGATGCCGACGTGAAGATCGCCGCGCAGGAGGAGAACGCCGACTATTCCGGCGTCATCGTGCGCAAGGGCCAGCCGGAGCTGGTGGCGGCCATCAACAAGGCGCTGGACGAGATCAAGGCCGACGGCACCTACAAGAAGATCGCCGACACCTATTTCGGCCAGGACGTCTCGCAGTAGCGCCCGGCCGTTGCGGGGCCGGCGTCAGGCGGCCCCGGCCCGAGGCGGCGTGCCCGTGCGGCCCGCCGCTTTTTCGTTTGCCCGGGACGCGGTTTCGGCCATCGTAGCGGAAATTCCAGTCCCATCTCCCCGACAGGAGAAGATACGTGACGCACTGGCTGCAACTGATGCTGGAGTCGCTCGGGCCGCTCTTGTGGGCCGCGCTCGTCTTCACCGCGCCGCTCACCCTGCTGTCCTTCGCCCTCGGGCTGGCGGTAGGGCTGGCCGTGGCGCTGATACGCCTGTTCGGGCCGGCGCCGCTGGCGGCCGTGGTGCGCTTCTATGTCTGGATCATCCGCGGCACGCCGCTTCTGGTGCAGCTCTTCCTGATCTTCTACGGCCTGCCGGCGGCCGGCATCGTGCTGGACGCCTTCCCGGCGGCGCTGATCGGCTTCACGCTCAACATCGGCGCCTATTCCTCCGAGATCATCCGCGCCGTCATCGGCTCGGTGCCGAAGGGGCAGTGGGAGGCCGCCTATTCCATCGGCATGACTTGGAGCCAGGCCATGCGCCGCACCATCCTGCCGCAGGCGGGCCGGGTGGCGGTGCCGCCGCTGTCCAACACCTTCATCTCGCTGGTCAAGGACACGTCGCTGGCCGCCGCCATCACCGTGCCGGAACTGTTCCAGGCCGCGCAGCGCATCGTGGCCGTCACCTACGAGCCGCTGATCCTCTATGTCGAGGCCGCGCTCATCTATCTGGTGCTGAGCTCGGTGCTCTCGGCCCTGCAGGTCAGGCTGGAGAAGCGGCTCGGCCGCTATGGCGGCTTCCTGGAGGCGCGGTCGTGATCGAGCTGAAGAACATCGAGAAGCGCTTCGGCGACAATCTCGTCCTCAAGGACGTCAGCGTGGTCATCGAGGAGGGCAGCGTCACCGCGCTGGTCGGGCCCTCCGGCGGCGGCAAGAGCACGCTGCTGCGCTGCATCAACCTCCTGGAGATTCCGACCTCCGGCACCGTGCGCATCGGCGAGGAGGAGCTGACCTTCCATCCCGGCGGGCGGGTGGCCACGCGCGACGTCCAGCGCCTGCGCCGGCAGACCGGCATGGTGTTCCAGAACTTCCAGCTCTTTCCCCACCGCACGGCGGTGGAGAACGTTATGGAAGGGCTGGTGACGGTGCTGAAATGGCCGGCCGACAGGGCGCGCGCACGCGCGATGGAACTTCTGGACAAGGTCGGCATGGCGGCCAAGGCCGACGCCTGGCCGGCCACGCTGTCGGGCGGCCAGCAGCAGCGCGTGGCGATCGCACGCGCGCTGGCGCCGTCGCCGCGCGTGCTTCTGTGCGACGAGCCGACCTCGGCGCTCGACCCGGAGCTGGCACAGGAGGTGGTCGACGTGCTCGGCCGGCTCGCCAGCGAGGGCACCACCATGGTCATGGCCACGCACGACCTCCGGCTGGCCTCCAAGGTCGCCGACGAGGTGGTGTTCCTGGAGGCCGGGTCGATCGTGGAGAAGGGGCGGGCGGCTGAGGTCTTCTCCAACCCCGTTCACCAGCGCACGAGGCGCTTCATCGCCACCTTGCGGCAGGAGCAGGCGGCAAAAAGCGAGTGAGGGCTTGAGCCGAGTGAAGGTTCAGCGGCCGCCCTGGCCGTCCGGCCCCAGATAGGCGATGCGCAGCATGTTGGTGGAGCCCGGCGTGCGCAGCGGCACGCCGGCGGTGATGATGATGCGGTCGCCGGGTTCGCCGAACTTCTCCTCGAAGGCAATGCGGCAGGCGCGGTCGACCATGTCGTCGAGGTCGCGGGCGTCCTCCGAGATGACGCAATGCGTGCCCCAGACCAGCGACAGCCGCCGCGCCGTCTCCACGATGGGCGACAGCGCGATGATGGGCACCTGCGGGCGCTCGCGCGCGGCGCGCAGGCCGGTGTTGCCGGAGGCCGTGTAGGTGACGATGGCCGCAAGCTTCAGCGTTTCGGCGATCTCGCGCGCGGCCAGCGATATGGCGTCGGCCCCGGTCGCCTCGGGCGCGGAGCGCTGCCCGTTGATGACGGCAGCATAGGTCGGGTCGCGCTCGACATGCTCGGCGATGCGGTTCATGGTCGCCACCGCCTCCACCGGATAGGCGCCGGCCGCCGATTCGGCCGAGAGCATGATGGCGTCGGCCCCTTCGAACACGGCCGTGGCCACGTCCGAGACCTCGGCGCGCGTCGGCACGGGGGCGGCGATCATCGATTCCAGCATCTGGGTGGCGACCACCACCGGCTTGCCGGCGCGGCGCGCGGCGCGGGTGATCTGCTTCTGGATGCCGGGCACCGCTTCCAGCGGCATCTCCACGCCGAGGTCGCCGCGAGCGACCATGAGCGCGTCGGACAGCTCCATGATCTCGTCCAGCCGCTTCACGGCCTGCGGCTTCTCGATCTTCGACATGACGAGCGCGCGCCCGCGGGCGATCTTGCGCGCCTCGGCAAGGTCTTCCGGCCGCTGGATGAAGGACAGCGCGATCCAGTCCACGCCCGCCGCCAGCACGGCGTCCAGGTCCTTGCGGTCCTTCTCCGTCAGCGCGCCCACCGGCAGGTCGGTGTCGGGCAGGCTCACGCCCTTCCTGTCGGAAATGCTCGTGCCGGCGACCACCGTGCAGACGATCGACCTGCCGTCGGCGCTCACCGCCTTCAGCTCCAGCTTGCCGTCGTCGATCAGCAGGCGGTGGCCGGGCTCGACCGAGCGCAGGATCTCCGGGTGGGGCAGGTAGACGCGCTTGGCGTCGCCCGGCGCGGGGTCGTCGTCCAGCGTAAACGTCTGCCCGACGGCGAGCGTCTCCCTGCCTCGGGCGAACTTGCCCACACGCAGCTTCGGCCCCTGCAGGTCGGCGAGGATGCCGATGGGGCGGCCCACCGACTGTTCCACGGCGCGGATGCGGCCGACCAGCATGCGCATCAGTTCATGGTCGGCATGGCTCATGTTGATGCGGAATACGTCGGCGCCCGCCTCGAACAGCCTCTTCAGCATGGCCTCGTCGGACGAGGCGGGGCCGATGGTGGCGAGGATCTTGACCTTGCGGCTGCGTCTCATGGATTCCCGTTGTTTCCCGTGGGGGCGCCTGCGCCTGCGGCCGGTTCGGCACCCTCCGTTGCGGGCTGGTCGGTGAGCTGGACCATCCAGCTCGCCTGCTCGCCCGTGTCGTATTCCTGGAAGCCGGCGCGCTGGAAGCCGCGGGCGACGCAGTCGGCCACGCCGGCGATCTTGAACTCTTTCTCGGCCACGCACATCGAGATCGGGCCGTCCCAGCGCCCGCCGCGCTCGGCGTCCTCGGCGTAGAGATAGTAGAAGCGCGACGACAGCGGCCCTTCGATCAGCGTCTTGCAGCTCGAGGCGTCGATGTGCCACCAGCCCTCGGTGATCCAGCCGGCCTTGGCGCGGTAGCCGATGCCGACGCCGACGAGGTTCTGCGTGGCGTTGCAGACGCGGAAATCGGCCCGGGCCGGAGACGCCGCCACCAGCGGCGCGAGGGCGAGCACGGCAAGCATCGGGAGCGACAGGGACAAGCCCTGGCGCGCGCGCGGCCTGCCGGCGGAAAGCATATTGGAACCCCTCGGGAACGTCA
This sequence comes from Mesorhizobium sp., assembly GCA_035325625.1. Classification (GTDB taxonomy): domain Bacteria; phylum Pseudomonadota; class Alphaproteobacteria; order Rhizobiales; family Rhizobiaceae; genus Mesorhizobium. Next base: position 12,068 of record DAOKZN010000003.1, read on the forward strand.
GCGACATCTTCGTGTGCCCCTTTTCGGAAAAGTCCGGGCGCATGTCAACGCGCCGCGCGCTCCAAATCCAATCGATTTAGACGCGGGATCGGCGTCCCGTTCGGCGCCCGTCGCCTGATTTCGGGAAAAACCTTGGCCAAACAACGGCATTGCATGCGCATCCGCTTCATGGGATCACCAGCCTATACATCGCGCCCGCGGGCGAACGGACCGAATTTTTGCGCTCATGACCCGATCCACAGTTTTCGCGCCCTTCGACCTGATCGAGGGAGACCGCAGCAAGGGCCTCGTGCTGGTGGCCGACCATGCCCGCCGCGCCCTGCCGGAGGAGTATGGGGATCTCGGCCTGCCGGCGGCGGAGTTCGGCCGCCACATCGCCTACGACATCGGCGTCGAGGCGGTGACGCGCGAACTGGCCGCGCTGACCGGCGCGCCCGCCGTGCTGGCCGGCTTCTCGCGGCTGTTGATCGACCCCAACCGGGGCGAGGACGACCCGACGCTGATCCGCCAGCTCTATGACGGCACCATCGTGCCGGGCAATTATCCGCTGTCCGGGGAGGAGCGCGAAAGGCGGCTGGAGCGCTTCTACCGGCCCTATCACGACGCGGTGGCGGCCATGATCGCCTCGGTGGCCGAGGCTTCCGGGCATGCACCCTTCATCTTCTCCGTCCATTCCTTCACGCCCGCCATGCAGGGGCGCGTGCGGCCCTGGCATGTCGGCATATTGTGGGACCGGGACAACCGCGCCCCGCGCGCCCTGATCGAGGCGCTGTCGGCCGACAAGGAGCTGATCGTGGGCGACAACGAGCCCTATGACGGCGCGCTGCCGGGCGACACCATGTACAAGCACGCCACGGCCAACGGGCTCGCCCATGCGCTGGTGGAGATCCGCCAGGACCTGATCGCCGGCGACGAAGGCGCGCTGGCCTGGGCGCGCCGCCTGGCGCCCATCGTTGACGCCATCAACCGCCGGCCCGATATACATGAGGTCAGGATGTTCGGCTCGCGCGCGGAACCCGCCGTGGAGCCGGGATGAAGGAGGCGAGGCGATGAAGGTCTTGAGCAGCGAACAGAAACGCGATTTCGAATCCGCCGCCTTCCGCCGGCTGGTGCAGCACCTGCGCACGCGCGGCGACGTGCAGAACATCGACCTGATGAACCTCGCCGGCTTCTGCCGCAACTGCCTGTCCAACTGGTATCGCGAGGCGGCGGAAGCCGAAGGCGTGGCCATGACCAAGGACGAGGCGCGCGAGATCATCTACGGCATGCCCTATGCCGAATGGCAGGCGCGCCATCAGACGGAAGCGTCCGAGGCGCAGAAGGCGGCTTTCGAGGCGAACCGGCCGAAGGATCATTGACCCATTGACCGTGCGGCGCCTGGATCAAGGAAAGCGGTCGTCTGTGCGCTTTTCACGCGGTTGACTGGAATTTAAACCGATCTAATTTGCCGCCCGACTGCAACCGAGCCGCCGGAAAGACGCGATGCGCGCATCAAACGCCATGCAATCCGCCATTGCCGGCCGCTGGGCCGTGGCCACGATGTTCTTCATCAACGGCTTCCTCACCGGAAGCTGGGCGCCGCAGATTCCGGTCTTCCTTGCGCGGCTCGACATCACCAAGTTCACGCTCGGCCTGCTGATCCTGGTCTTCGGGCTCGGCGCGCTCACCTTCATGCCGCTGTCGGGCTACCTGATGTCCCGGCATGGCTCGCGCGCCGTGGTGCGCGGCTTCGCGTCGGTGGCCGTGTTCGGCCTGCTCCTTGTGGCGGCCGCGCCCAGCCTGCCGCTGGCGGCGGTGGCCATGTTCCTGTTCGGCGGTCTGGTCGGCGGCATGGACGTGTCCATGAACGCCAACGCGGTGGCGGTGGAGCGCCGGCTGGCGCGCGCGGTTATGTCGTCCTCTCACGGCTTCTGGAGCCTGGGCGGCTTCGCCGGCGGCGGCCTGGGCGGCCTCGTCATCCAGAATTTCGGCCATCTGGCGCATGCCGCGGCGGTGACGGCCATCGCCGTGCTGCTGCTTGCGGCCGCCTTCCGGCATCTGGTCGCCGACCCGAAGCCGGTGGCGCAGGCGCATCGCAGGTTCAGCCTGCCGGCCACGCCCGCGATCTATCTGGTCGGGCTTATGGCGCTGCTGTCCATGATCCCCGAAGGCGCCATCCTCGACTGGGCGGCGCTCTATCTCAAGCAGGAGCTCGGCACCGACCTCGCCACCGCGGGCCTCGCCTTCGCCTTCTTCTCGGGCGCCATGGCTCTCATGCGCTTTGCGGGCGACGCCGTGCGCAACCGTTTCGGCGCGGTGGCGACGCTGAGGGCATCGAGCCTGCTGGCGGCGGCCGGCATGCTGGCGGCCGGGCTGTCTCCCTGGCCATGGCTGGTGATCGCGGCCTTCGCCGTGGCGGGACTGGGCATTGCCAACATGGTGCCCATCGCCTTCTCGGCAGGGGGCAACCAGCCCGGCATGGCGCCCGGAACCGGCATGAGCGTGGTCACCACCATGGGCTATTCCGGCATATTGCTGGCGCCGTCGGCCATCGGCTTCGCTGCCGAGCATGTCGGCTTCTCGCCCGTCTTCGTGGTGCTGGCCGGCTTCCTCGTCGTGGTATGCCTCATGTCCGAGCTTGCCCGCACGGCCGACTTCGCGGCCCAGCCGGCCGAATAGGCCGCCGCGGGTTCCGGGCGGCCTTTTTTGGGCGCTTGCCTGCTTCGGCGCCTTATTCGGCGGCTTTGGGGAAGGCCGTCGCAGCACCCGGTGCGTCCGCCGGCGCGGCGGCTGCCGCCCGGCTCCCGCCGCGCCGGAACAGCCTTTCGAACAGGCCGGGGCGCTCGCCTTCCTTGCGCTTGGCGCGGGTGAACACCATCAGCATGGAAGGCGTGACCACCAGCGTCAGCACCGTGGCGAAGGACAGGCCGAAGACGATGGCCGAGGACAGCGAGATCCACCATTGCGTGGACGGCGCGTTGATCGTGGTCTCGTGGTGGAAGATCTCCAGCCCGAGGCCGAAGGCGATCGGCAGCACGCCCAGAATGGCCGACACCGCCGTCAGCACCACCGGCCGGGCGCGCTCGCGGCAGGTCTGCAGCACGGCTTCCACCTTGTCCCAGCCCTCCTCGCGCAGCCGGTCATAGGTGTCGATCAGCACGATGTTGTTGTTCACCACCACGCCGGCCAGCGCGATGACGCCGATGCCGGACATGACGATACCGAAGGGCTCGCCGGTGAGCAGCAGGCCGAGGAACACGCCGATCGTGGCCATGACCACGCAGGACAGCACCAGCCATACGCTGGTGAACTTGTTGAACTGCGCCAAAAGCACCAGGAAGATCAGGAAGATCGCCGCGCCGAACGCCTTGGACAGGAAGGCGGAAGCCTCGGCGCTGTCCTCGTTGGAGCCGGCGAGCTTCCAGCGCATGCCGGAAGGCAGCCCCATGTCGGCCACCGCCTTCGTCACCTCGGCCTGCACGGCGGCCACCTGCTTGTCGGCGGCGACGTTGGCCTGCACCACGATGGTGCGGGCGCCGTCAATGCGGTTCAGGATGCCGACGCTGGCCTCGGGCTTGCGCACCACGAAGTTGGAGATCGGCACCGAGCCCTGGCTGGTCTCGACGCGCAACTCGTCCAGCGTGGACAGCGTGCGCCTGTCCTCCGGCAGCCGCAGGCGGATGTCGACGGCGTCGTCGGCGCCGGCGGGGCGGTATTCGGTCAGCTTCAGCCCGTTGGTGACGAGCTGCACCACGGTGCCGACCGAGTTGGGGCTGATGCCGTATTGCGCGGCCTTGGCGCGATCCACCTGCAAGGCCCAGTCGACGCCCGGCGGCGGCAGGCCGTCGGAGATGTCGATGACGCCGGGAATGCCGGCGATGCGCTGGGCGACCGATTTCGCCACCTTGTCGAGCCCGGCCGGATCGGCGGCCGAGAGCCGGACCTGGATCGGCTTGCCGGTGGGCGGCCCGGCTTCGGGCACGCGCACCTCCACGTCCACCCCCGGAATGCCGGCCATGGCCTTGCGCAAATCGTCGAGGATCTGGTTGGCCGGCTTGCGCTCGCGCCAGTCGACGAACTCGTACTGGATGACGCCGACCACGTCCTCGGGGATGTCGGCGCCGCCGCCTTGAGTCTTGCCGACGCGGGTGTAGACCGATTTCACGCCCGGCCAGCCGAGCAGGCGGTCCTCGGCCTCCTTGGCGGCGGCGTCCATCTCGGCCAGCGAGAGGTTGCCGCGGGCATGCACGTAGAGCAGGCCGTAGTCGGGCTCGACGTTCGGGAAGAACTCGACGCCGGCGCCCCATTTTCCGTAGGCCATGAACACGCCCACGAGCAGCGCCACCGTCAGCACCAGCACGGTGACGGGGAAGCGCACCGCCTGCTTGACGACGGCCATGTACCAGCCGTCGCGGTGCTCGCCCTCCTCGTGCTGGTGGGCCTTGGCGAAGATGGCGCCCAGCGTCGGCGTGAACACCAGCGCATAGAGCATGGAGGCGGCCAGCGTGACGATGAGCGTGATCGGCAGATACTTCATGAAGTCGCCGACGATGCCCGGCCAGAACAGCAGCGGCGAGAAGGCGGCGATGCGCGTCATGGTGGCGGCGATCACCGGGCCGGCCATGCGCCTGGCGGCAAGGGCGAAGGCTTCCTCCTTGGGCATGCCCTCGTTCATGCGCCGCTCGGCGAACTCGGTGACGATGATGGCGTCGTCCACCAGCATGCCGACAGCCAGGATCAGGCTGAACAGCACGATCATGTTGATGGTGTAGCCCATCAGCGTGAGCGCCAATATGCCGATCAGGAAGGAGGAGGGAATGGCCAGCCCGATCAGCAGCGAGGCGCGGCCCGAAAGCGCATAGAGGATGACGATGAACACCAGGATGACGGCGATCATCACATGGTTCTGCAGGTCGCCCAGCAACTGCTTGACGAAGACGGACTTGTCCTGCGTGTAGGTGACCGTCACGCCCTCGGGCATCGACTTGACGAAATTGTCGGCCACCTGTTTCACCTCGCCGATCGTGTCGATCAGGTTGGCGCCGATGCGCTTCTTCACCTCGATGGCGATGGCGGGCTTGCCGTCGAGGCGGGTGATCGTCTCGGCGTCCTTGAAGGTGGAGCGCACGGTGGCGATGTCCTTGGCCTGCACGACCGCGTTCGGTCCGGCCAGCACGGGAAGGTCGGCGACGTCCTCCGGCGTCTCGATCAGCGATGGCACCTTGACGGCATATTTGCCTTCCGAGCCTTCCAGGTTGCCGGCGGCGACCAGGCTGTTGGAGGCGCCCACGCCCTGCATGAGCTGGTCGAGCCGCAGGCCGTAGGAGGCGAGCTTGACCGGGTCGATGACCACCTCCACGAGGTCGTCGCGCGCGCCCTGAAGCGCGCCTTCCAGCACGCCCGGCACCTCCTCGATGCGGTCGCGCAATTCGCGCGCGGCCGCGGTCAGCACGCGCTCCGGCACGTTGCCCGACAGCGTCACCACCAGCACCGGGAACTCCGAGACGTTGACCTCCGTCACCGTCGGCTCGTCGGCCGCCTGCGGCAGGTCGGCCTTGGCGTCCTGGACCTTTGAGCGCGTGTCCTGCAAGGCGGTGGCGAGGTCCGTCTGCGGCTGGAACTCGACCAGCACGTAGCCGCCGCCCTGGAAGGCGGCCGAGCGCATCTCCTTCAGGCCCTTCAGGCTCTTCAGCTTGGTCTCCATCGGCCTGAGCAGCAGGCGCTCGGAGTCCTCCGGCGAGATACCCTGATAGGACAGGCTGATATACATCATCGGGATCGGCACGTCCGGTTCCGCTTCCTTCGGAACCGATTCGTAGGCGAGCGCGCCGGCCAGGATGAGGAACAGCAGCGCCGATATGGTCAGCCGCGAATTGTGGATGGCGAGCTTGACGATATCCATGGCTCAGAGCGTCCCGAGATGCGCTTCTCCGGCCAGCTTCCTGATCTCGTCGGGATCGGCCACCACCGGCTTGACCGTGTCGCCTTCCGTGACCAGCTCCTGGCCGGCGACGATGACGCGCGCCTCGGCCGGAATGCCGCCGAGCACGAGGCCGTGGGGCGTGTCGTCGACGAGGTCGATGGGGAAGAACACGACCTTGTCCTGGGTGTCCACGGCGCGGATGCCGAGGTCGCCCTTGTCGCCCAGCGTCACCACCGAGCGCGGCAGCACGACCGCATCCGTCGGCTGCGCCGACAGGGTGATCTCGGCGGTCATGCCGGCCGGTATGGTGCCGTCTGCATTGGGGATGGCGATCTCGACGCGGAAGGTGCGGGTGGCCGAAGAGGCGTCGCGGCTGATGTAGCGCACGGTGCCCTCCACCACGCGGCCGTCGACCAGGCGGACCTTCGCCTTGTCGCCGATCTTCAGGTAGCCGAGATCGCGCTCGGACACTTCGCCGCGCGCCACGATCGGGTCGAGGCTGAGGATGGTGGCCACCTCGCCGCCCTGCATGACCGCGCTGCCCAATTCCACCGGCACGCGGTCGACGATGCCGTCGAACGGCGCCTTCACCTCGTTGCGGGCCAGCTCGGCCTCCGCGGCGTCGAGTTGCGAGACGGCCGCCGCCTGCGCGGAGCGGGCGTTGTCGAGCTGCAGCTTGGCCAGATTGCCAGACTTGGCCAGGCGCTCGGCGGCGTCCAGCTCGCTCTGCCGCTGGGTCAGAAGCTGCCGGGCATTGGCCACGGCGGAAATCTTCTCCTCCGCGTCCAGCATCAGGATGAGGTCGCCGGTGCTGACATGGTCGCCCTGCTTGACCGGCAGCTCGGCGATGACGCCGCCGACGCGCGTGGCCAGCACGGCGCGCTTGTCGGCCTCGGTCAGGCCGGAGATGCGGATGGCGCGCGCATGGGCGCTGCGCGGCGGCGTCAGCACCTTGACGATACGCGGCGCCGCCGTCTCGCTTGCCTTCGCGGCCGGTTCGGCGGCCGCTTCCGGCTTCTCTGCGTTGGAGGCGCTGCCGACGGACGAGAACTCACCCGAGGCGACCCAGGCCGCGAAACCGATGAGCACCACCACGGCGGCAAGCTTGTGAAACCTGAACTTGGACATCTTCGTCGTTCCAATGGGCGGGCAGCCCCGGTTCTCGGGTACGGCGCGCCGCTCGATATGGGGGCGCACGGAGCTGCATTCAAATTGCCGTGATCGGCGGAGCGCGTCTTCTACAGGAAAGTCGGGCCGCGAAACAGTCAGAAAAATTCATGAGGCCATGAGGGTCGAACGAGAAACGCCCTGTTTTCCGCCACTTGCAAGGCAAAGGCGATAATGGCAGCAGGCGTCAGCATGATGGCGCCCGCCATGCCGTGGGCGCTGCCTGGGGGCGGCGGGGCGACTTGTGGCTTTAAAAACTTGACTACTGAGGTCAGCTATTGCTAATCGGCCGCCCATCGAGATCATCAATGTCGAGGGACGAAGCCATGAGATCCATTCTTTCCCTGCTTGCCGGGGCCGCCGTTCTGGCGATCGGCCTTTCCGCCGCCCCGGTGCTGGCCGATGACGAAGGCATCGTCGTGTACAACGCCCAGCACGAGAGCCTTGCCAAGGAATGGGCCGAGGCCTTCACCAAGGAGACCGGCGTCAAGGTGACGCTGCGCAACGGCAAGGACAGCGAGTTCGCCAACCAGATCGTGGCCGAAGGCGCTTCCTCCCCGGCCGACGTGTTCCTGACCGAGAACTCGCCGGCCATGGCGCTGGTGGAAGGAGCCGGCCTTTTCGCGCCGGTCGACGCCGACACGCTGGCGCAGGTGCCCGAGAACTTCCGGCCGTCCACCGGCAAGTGGACCGGCGTTGCGGCGCGCAGCACCGTCTTCGTCTACAACAAGACCAAGCTGAAGGAAGACCAACTGCCTAAGTCCATGCTGGACCTGGCCGATCCTTCGTGGAAGGGCCGCTGGGGCGCCTCGCCTTCCGGCGCCGACTTCCAGGCCATCGTCAGCGCCCTGCTCCAGCTCAAGGGCGAGGAGGCCACCGTGGCGTGGCTGAAGGCGATGAAGGAGAACTTCACGGCCTATCGCGGCAACGGCACGGTGATGAAGGCGGTCAATGCCGGCGAGATCGATGGCGGCGTGATCTACCACTATTATTACTTCGGCGATCAGGCCAAGACCGGCGAGAACAGCAACGACGTCGCCCTGCATTATTTCAAGCACCAGGATCCGGGCGCCTTCGTATCCATCTCCGGCGGCGGCGTGCTGGCTTCGAGCAAGCATCCCAAGGAGGCCCAGGCGTTCCTGAAGTGGGTGACGGGCAAGGGCGGGCAGGACGTGCTGAAGGACGGCACCTCCTATGAATACGCCGTCAGCGTCGGCGCCGACTCCAATTCCAAGCTGGTGCCGCTGGCCGATCTGGAGGCGCCCGCCGTGGACCCGAGCACGCTCAACTCGAAGAAGGTGACCGACCTGATGACCGCAGCCGGCTTGCTTTAGGCTGCGTTGGCCCTAAAAGGGTGGCGCCGACATCGCTCCCGCGGCAGGATTGCCCGCGGGAGCATTCCGTTTTCGAAAGGCCCGCATTCATGATCCGCATCCACGGTCGCGCACCCGTCCGCCCGGCCGTTTCGCCCGGTGCCCGCGGCGCGTGAGGCGATGGCGTCGTCGGCCGGCACAATGCGCCAGGACCTTGCGGCAACGGCCGTGAGGGGCCGGCGCGCACGCCGGCGCGGCGTGCCCTGGATCGCGGTCGCGGCGGTTGCCGTCTCGCTCTTTGCATCGCTGCCGCTGGGCTTCGTGGTGGTGGCCGCCTTCCAGACGGGGTGGGAGACGGTCTCGGCGCTGGTGTTCCGCCCCCGCGTCGGCGAACTGCTCACCAACACGCTGCTTCTTGTGGTGCTCACGGTGCCGCTTTCGGCGGCGCTGGCCGTGGCCCTGGCCTGGCTGACGGAGCGCAGCGACCTGCCCGGCGCGAGGCTGTGGTCGTGGCTGGCGGTGGCGCCGCTGGCCGTGCCGGCCTTCGTGCATTCCTATGCATGGGTGACGCTGATGCCCGGCATGAAGGGCCTCTGGGCGGGCGTCTTCATCTCCGTCATCGCCTATTTCCCCTTTCTCTACCTGCCGATCTCGGCGGCGCTGCGCCGTCTCGACCCGGCGCTGGAGGACGCGGCCGCTTCGCTGGGCCTGAACCCGCGCCGGATCTTCCTGCGCGTGGTGCTGCCGCAGCTTCGCCTGGCGCTGTGCGGCGGCGGCCTGCTGGTCGGGCTGCACCTGCTGGCGGAATACGGGCTCTATGTCTTCATCCGCTTCGACACCTTCACGACGGCCATCGTCGATCAGTTCCAGTCCACCTTCAACGGCGCGGCCGCCAACATGCTGGCCGGCGTGCTGGTGCTCTTCTGCCTGAGCCTGCTGGGCGTCGAGGCGCTGGTACGCGGCGAGGAGCGCTATGCGCGCGTCGGCGCCGGGGCGGCGCGGCTCCACCAGCGCGCCAGGCTCGGCCGCATGACGCTGCCCTGCCTTGTCCTGCCGCTCGCCACCGCCGTCCTGTCGCTGGGCGTGCCCTTCATCACCATCGGCCGCTGGCTGCTCGCCGGCGGCGCCGAGGTCTGGCGCATGGACGAGATCGGGCTCGCGTTCGGGCAGACCCTGTTCCTGGCGCTGGCCGGCGGCCTGCTTGCGACGCTGGCGGCCATGCCCATGGCGTGGCTGTCGATCCGTGCGCCCGGCCGCCTGCAAAGGGTGCTGGAGGGCGCCAACTACATCGCCGGCTCGCTGCCCGGCGTGGTGGTGGCGCTGGCGCTGGTCACCATCACCGTGCGGGTGGCCCTGCCGCTCTACCAGACGCTGTTCACCATCATCGCCGCCTATGGGCTGATGTTCCTGCCGCGCGCGCTCATCAGCCTGCGCGCCTCCATCGCCCAGGCGCCGGTGGAGCTGGAATATGCCGCGGCCAATCTCGGCCGCCCGCCACTGAGGGCGCTGTGGGCCACCACCGTCCGCCTGTCGGCGCCGGGGGCCGCGGCCGGCCTGGCGCTGTCGGCGCTCGGCATCACCAACGAACTGACGGCGACCCAGATGCTGGCGCCCAACGGCACGCGCACCCTGGCCATGGCCTTCTGGAACTACAGCGGCGAGATCGACTACGCGGCGGCCGCGCCCTATGCGGCCATCATGGTGGCGCTGTCGCTGCCGCTGACCTGGCTGCTCTACGTCCAGTCCAAGCGGATGGCCGGACGATGAGCCTGCTGGAGCTTCACGACCTGCACAAGAGCTACGGCCCGGTCGCCGCGCTGGCCGGGGTGGACCTTTCCGTCGCCTCCGGCACGCGCACGGCGATCGTCGGGCCTTCGGGCTGCGGCAAGACCACGCTGCTGCGCCTGATCGCCGGCTTCGAGACGCCCGACCGCGGCAGGATCGTGCTCGACGGCAAGGTGCTGGCCGACGAGAACGGCGCCGTGCCGGCGCATCTGCGCGGCATCGGGCTGGTGGCGCAGGACGGCGCCCTGTTCCCGCATCTGAGCGTGGCCGACAATATCGGGTTCGGCCTGCCCCGCAACGCGGAGCGGCGCGCCGAGCGCATCGCCGAGCTCGCCTATATCGTGGGGCTGGACCCCACCGTCCTGAAACGGCGGCCGCACCAGCTCTCCGGCGGCCAGCAGCAGCGCGTGGCGCTGGCGCGCGCCATGGCCATGAAACCGCGCCTGATGCTGCTCGACGAGCCGTTCTCGGCGCTGGACACGGGCCTGCGCGCCTCCATGCGCAAGGCGGTGGCCGAGCTGCTGGAGGCGGCCGGCATCACCACCATCCTGGTCACGCACGACCAGGCCGAGGCGCTGTCCTTCGCCGATCAGGTCGCTGTGATGCGCGAAGGAAAGTTCTCGCAGGTCGGCACGCCGCGCGAGCTCTACCTGAAGCCGAAGGACCGCATGGTGGCCGAGTTCCTGGGAGAGGCGCTGGTGCTGCCGGCAAGGATCGCTGACGGCTTCGCCGAATCCCCGCTTGGCCGCATCCCGCTGGATTCGGTCGAGAGGCGCGACGTCGCCCGCATCATGCTGCGGCCGGAGCAGGTGATGATCGAGCGCGCCAGCCGCCAGGACGCGGCGGCCGCGCAGCCGGGCCTGCTCTATGGCGAGGTGACGGAATCGGAATTCGCCGGCGCAAGCTGCGCGGTGGCGGTGAAGCTGCTGAACAGTCCCGATCCGCCCGAGGCGGCGGCCATAGGCAGCACGCCGCTGATGCTGCGCAGGCCCGGCATCGACGCACCCGCCGTGGGCGACGTCGTGCGCATCCGCGTGGTCGGCACGGCGCATGTGCTTGCCTGAAGGTTTTTTCCCGCTGTCCCGTTCTGGCACGCAAAGGTTAACGGTCGTCGCCGGCGGCCGGCAAATCTTTCCGGAACATCTGTGAATCTTCGGTGGATAAGCTGTGGACGGCACAAGATGTTGTGGTGAACAAAACGGGAAAATCGGCCTATCGCTGATTCGTCGCCGATTCGTTCCGGCTTTGGCCGAATCGTTAATTCTCCACCGTGGAAAGCCGGCTCGAAGGGTTAACGCGCGTTAAGAAAGAGCATGTTTTTCAAGGGCCTGCCCTTCATCCGCCTTGAAGCGGCGGGCAATGCGGTCGTGCTGCCGGCAAAAGGTTAACGCACAACCCCGGAGCACCCTGATCGGCCATCATGCCGATTCAGCATGTGGTGCGACGCTGCTTGAAAAATCCCATATGTAGCCGTGAACGAACCATGAATCGCGGCGAGTCAGTGATTCGTCGCCGATTCGTTCCAGACTCGTTCCGAACATTAATCCCGCGGTGGACCGGCGGCGTCCGCATGCGGCGGTTTCATGAACATTCCGCTTTCGTTCGGGCCCGCGAATGCCTATTTGTCGCGGGGCAATCGAGACGAACGCGGGCGCGAAAGGCTTTTTCCGGCCGATGAATTTCCAGCCGAAGGCGAACCAGCCGCTGATCCTGTCCGGGCGCGACGTGACGGCCGTGCTCGGCCCCACCAACACCGGCAAGACGCATCTGGCCATAGAGCGCATGGTGGCGCACGAAAGCGGGCTCATCGGGCTGCCGCTGCGCCTTCTGGCGCGCGAGGTCTACGGGCGGCTGTGCGAGAAGGTCGGCGCGGCAAGGGTGTCGCTGGTCACCGGCGAGGAGAAGATCCAGCCCGCCGGCGCGCGCTATTCGGTCTGCACTGTCGAGGCGCTGCCGCGCGAGACCGACGCCGCCTTCGTCGCCATCGACGAGGTGCAGCTCGCCGGCGACCTGGAGCGCGGCCACATCTTCACCGACCGAATCCTGAACCTGCGCGGCCGGCAGGAGACGCTGCTTCTGGGCGCCGCCACCATGCAGGGCATCCTGCAGAAGCTGCTCCGGGGCGTGTCCGTGGTAACGCGGCCGCGCCTGTCGCATCTGGCCTATGCGGGCTCCAAGAAGCTCACCCGCCTACCGCGGCGCTCGGCCATCGTCGCCTTCTCGGCCGACGAGGTCTACGCCATCGCCGAGCTGATCCGGCGCCAGCAGGGCGGGGCCGCGGTGGTGCTGGGCGCGCTCAGCCCCCGCACGCGCAACGCCCAGGTGGCGCTCTACCAGTCCGGCGACGTGGACTACCTTGTGGCCACAGACGCCATCGGCATGGGGCTGAACCTCGACGTCGACCACGTCGCCTTCGCCCAGAACCGCAAGTTCGACGGCTATCAGTTCCGGCAGCTCACCGCCGCCGAGCTCGGCCAGATCGCCGGGCGCGCCGGCCGCCACATGCGGGACGGCACCTTCGGCGTCACCGGACGGGTCGATCCGTTTGAGGACGAACTGGTCCAGAAGATCGAAGGCCACGACTTCGAGCCGGTGAAGGTGCTGCAATGGCGCACGGCCGAGTTCGATTTCTCGTCGCTCGACGCGCTGAAGCGCTCCATCGAGACCAACGCGCCGGTCGAGGGGCTGACGCGCGCCCTGCCGGCGGTGGATGCGCAGGCGCTGGAATTCCTGTCCAAGGATGGCGGCATCCGCGCGCTGGCCACCGCCCGCGAGCGCGTGGCGCTTCTGTGGGAAGCCTGCGCGCTGCCCGACTACCGCAAGATCGCGCCGGCCCAGCACGCCGACCTGATCGCGTCGATCTATTCGGATCTCGCCCGGCACGGCCATGTCGACGAGAACTACATGGCCGAGCAGGTGCGCCGCGCCGATGCGACCGAGGGCGACATCGACACGCTGTCGCACCGCATCGCCCAGATCCGCACCTGGACTTTCGTGTCCAACCGCCCCGGCTGGCTGGCCGATCCGACACATTGGCAGGAAAAGACAAGAGAAATCGAGGACAGACTGTCGGATGCGCTGCATGAGCGGTTGACGAAACGCTTCGTAGACCGCAGGACTTCCGTCCTCATGCGGCGCCTCAGAGAAAACACCATGCTTGATGCCGAAATAAGTGCGAACGGAACCGTCCTCGTCGAGGGCCATCATGTCGGCGAATTGCAGGGCTTCCGCTTCACCGCAGACCAGAGCGCGGGGGGCGAGGACGCCAAGGCCGTGCGCGCGGCCGCGCAGAAGGCGCTCGCCACCGAGTTCGAGGCGCGTGCCGAACGCTTCTCCGCATCCGGCAACGGCGACATCGCGCTCGGCTCGGACGGCACGCTGCGCTGGATCGGCGCGCCGGTCGGCACGCTGGTGGCCGGCGAGGACGTGCTGAAGCCGCGCGTCGTGCTTCTGGCCGACGAGCAGCTCACCGGCCCGGCGCGCGACAAGGTGGCGGCGCGCGCGGAGCGCTTCGCCAATTTCCAGGTCGAGCAGTTCCTGAAGCCGCTGACCGACCTGAAGGCGGCCGAGCAGCTTTCCGGCATCGCCCGCGGCATCGCCTTCCAGCTTGCGGAGAATCTCGGCCTGCTGAACCGGCGCGACATCGCCGAGGAGATGCGCTCGCTCGACCAGGAAGGACGCGCCGCGCTGCGCCGGCTCGGCGTGCGCTTCGGCGCCTATCATGTCTTCGTGCCCTCGCTCATCAAGCCGGCGCCGGCGGGGCTGGTCACGCTGCTGTGGGCGCTGAAGAACGACGGCAAGGACAAGCCGGGCTTCGGCGATGTCGTCAACGCGCTGGCCACGGGCCGCACATCGGTGGTGGTGGACCCTGCCTTCGACAAGGCGTTCTACCGGCTCGCCGGCTTCCGCACGCTCGGCCGCCGCGCCGTGCGCGTCGACATCCTGGAGCGGCTGGCCGACCTGATCCGCCCCGCCACCAACTGGAAACCCGGCCTCGGCCCGCGTCCGGACGGTGCCTATGACGGCCAGTCCTTCATGGTGACGCCGCCGATGATGTCGATCCTCGGCGCGACCGCCGACGACATGGAGGAGATTCTCAAGGGTCTCGGCTACCGTGCCGAAGCCAGGCCGGCCGGCGAGGTCAAGACCAAGCTGGAGGCGATCGACGAGACGGCGCGCCTGGAAGCCGAGGCGAAGGCCGCCGCGGAGGCGGCCAAGGCTGCGGAAGCGGCGGTGCAGGAAGCGCCGGAAGGCATGGAGGCGGGCGCATCGCCGGATGGCGCGGAAATCACCGCGTCTTCCGAGGCGCCGGAAGATGTGCCGGCGCAGGCGGCCGAAGGGGAGACGGGCGAAGCACTGGCAGGCGAGCCGGAAGACGCCTCGCAGGAGGAACCCGCGCAAGCCGTAGCGGCTGAGGAAGCCGACGTGGCGGACGGGCAAGCGGAGCCGGCGGCGGAAGCCGAGGCCGCTGAACCCGTAGGCGAGGCCGTGACGGCCGAAGCTGCCGACATTGCCTTGGCGCCGGCCCCCGAGCAGGCCGAGGATGCCGGTGCGACGGTTGCCGCCGAAGCGGCCGACGCGGAGCCTGCGGCGGAGACGGAGGAACCGAAACCCGTCCTGCTGTGGCGGCAGGCGCGCTTCGAGCATCGCCGGGGCGGCGGCCAGCGGCACGAGCAGCGACAGCGCGGCGGCGCGCGGCCTTCGGGTGCTCAGAACCGTCCGCCGCGCGAGAACGGCAAGGAGGACGGCGGCCGTCCGCGCTTCAAGGGCAGCCCCGGGGGCAAGCCGGGAGGCAGGCCGCAGGGCGATGGCCAGGAGCGCCGCGAGGGGCGCCCCGACTGGAAGGGCGGCCGCAAGGACGGCAGGGACAGGAACGGCGGCGGCCAGGGCAAGCCGGCTTTCCGCGAGCGGCGCGAGGAACGCCCGGTGCGCGTCGACCCGGATTCGCCCTTCGCCAAGCTCGCTGCCCTGCGCGACCAGCTCAAGAAGTAGGTCCGGCCGGGTGCGATGACCGCCGACGGCCGCCAGCGCATCGACAAATGGCTGTTCTTCGCGCGGGCGGTGAAGTCGCGCTCGCTGGCGGCGAAACTGGTCGTCGCCGGGCGCGTGCGCATCAATCGCGACAAAGCAGCGCAGGCGTCCGACCAGGTGCGGCCCGGAGACGTGCTGACGATCATGCTGGACGGCCGCATCCTGGTCTGGAAGGTGGTTGCGTCCGGCGCGCGGCGTGGCCCGGCCGAGGAGGCGCGCAGGCTCTACGAGGATATTTCGCCGGTGCCGGCGCCGCGCGACGTGGCCGTTCCCGACGCCATCGCGCCGCTGCGCGAGGCCGGCAGCGGGCGCCCCACCAAGAAGGAACGGCGGCAGACCGACCGGCTGCGTGAAAACGGCTGAGGGCTTTCGCCGGGGCCTTGGAAAACCATTCCCGCAAGGCGCGGCTGCGCGCGTGCGCCGCCCTTGCAAGCGCCGGCCAAAGGCGTTACCTGACCGCGCGAACAGATCGAAAAAACGGGACCTTCCCGGAGCCGCCGATGACCTATGTCGTGACCGACAATTGCATCAAATGCAAGTACATGGACTGTGTGGAGGTCTGTCCGGTCGACTGCTTCTACGAAGGCGAGAACATGCTCGTCATCCATCCCGACGAGTGCATCGACTGCGGCGTGTGCGAGCCGGAATGCCCGGCCGACGCCATCAAGCCCGACACCGAGCCCGGCCTCGACAAATGGCTGCAGGTGAATTCCGAATATGCCGAAAAATGGCCCAATATCACGGCCAAGAAGGAACCGCCGGCCGACGCGGCCGAATTCGACGGCGAGCCCGGCAAGTTCGAGAAGTATTTTTCCGTCGAGCCCGGCTCCGGCGATTGAGGCACGGCGGCACCGCGCAGGTTGCGGAGTGACGTAGCGTAAGGGCCATGCGGCGCCCGCCCGCTTGACAGAGCGGCGGCGGGGCGCCTTCGCGCATGCAGCAAATTCTTGATTCTTCCGACTTTTTGTAATATATATGCCGCACATGCCTGCGAGACATGTCGATTCATGGCGAATGTGCCTAATCACTGAAAGGTGAGTCCAACAACCCGGACCAGAGCGATTTGGACCAGGCGGCTCCGTTGCGCGGGGCGCCGGTGCAAGCTTTTTACGGGGTGGCCTCGCCCGTCGCGGCAAACCAGGAGCACCGGCCCGGAAACGGTCCCGCCGTTTCAGGGTGGGTTGGTGCGCAAACAAGAAGAGGAAGCGGCGCTGCGGCCCTCCTGTGGCCGCGGACCGCTTCGGCCGGCCAGACCGGCAGCCCGTGTTCAGCCGGCAGTCCGCCGGCGCCACAACAAGGAGTTCAGGGCGTAATGGCAACCACTACACCGCAGAAGAAGTCCGCAGCGGCCGCGCGTCACGGCTTCAAGACCGGCGAATTCATCGTCTACCCCGCTCACGGCGTCGGCCAGATCGTGTCCATCGACGAGCAGGAAGTGGCCGGCATGAAGCTGGAACTGTTCGTGATCGATTTCCAGAAGGACAAGATGCGGCTCAAGGTGCCGGTCGCCAAGGCCACCTCCATCGGCATGCGCAAGCTGTCGGAGACCGACTATGTGGACCGCGCGCTCAAGGTCGTGCAGGGCCGCGCCCGCATCAAGCGCACCATGTGGTCGCGCCGCGCGCAGGAATATGACGCCAAGATCAATTCCGGCGACCTGATCTCGATTTCCGAGGTGGTGCGCGACCTCTACCGCGCCGACAACCAGCCGGAGCAGTCCTATTCCGAGCGCCAGCTCTACGAGGCCGCGCTGGACCGCATGGCCCGCGAGATCGCCGCCGTCAACCGCATGTCGGAGACCGAGGCGGTGCGCCTCATCGAGGTCAACCTCAACAAGGGGCCGAAGCGCGGCGCCAAGGCCGACAACGAGGAAGCCGAGCAGGAAGAGGCCGCCTGAGCCTTTCTTCCCGAACAGGTCCCCTTCCTGAACAGGAACATGCGAAACCCGGCCTTGCGCCGGGTTTCGTCTTTCCGGACTCTCCTTCGGTCCGGAAGCTTGCCGGTTCAGATGCCTTCGCCGGCCAGTTCCTCCGACAGGGTGGCGACCTGGTTCTGGGCGTTGCGCAGCATGGGATAGATGTCGAGCACGCGCTGCCATGCCTGCAGCGCGGCCTCCTTGCGGCCGGTATCGGCCATGATCTGCGCCAGGCCCGACAGCGCGCCGAAATGGCGCGGCTCCAGTTGCAGCGTCTTTTCGATGTCGGCCATCGACTTGGCGTAGTTCTTCATCAGGAAATGCACGGTGGCGCGGCGATTCCAGCCCTCCGCATAGGCGGGCTCGAGCGTGACCACCTGGTCGAGGAAATCGAGGGCGACGTCGTATTTCTGCTCCTCGATCGCCTTTTGCGTCCATTGCATCATCAGGTCGATCGAGGCGCTGCCCGATTGCGACCATTCCTGCCAGATCCGGTTGGCGATGCGCTCGGCGGCCTTTTCGTTGCGCTCGCGCTTGAGGCTTGCAAACAGCCTGTCCAGCTTCTGCGCATGGGTTTCCGGCTGCTGGGCGGGCGCGTCTTGCAACGGCCCGTCCTGCTGCGCCTCATCCGGCATGGCGGGCGCGGCAGGCTGATCGTCCGCAACGGCCGCCGGCATGGTCATCAGGAAAAGGGCCGTGCAAACGGCAAAAACGCTCCGCATCCCGGGAAATCTAGCCCCGGGCCGCGGAACGTCAAACGGAATTACGCTGCAACCGGCCGCCGTGCGCCGGCGAGGGAAGGCGAAGATGCCGCCTTCGCCCGGCTTCAGCCCTGGCGGGCCTTGTAGCGCGGGTCGGACTTGTTGATGATGTAGATGCGGCCCTTGCGGCGCACCAGGCGATTGTCCCGGTGACGCGCCTTGAGCGCCTTGAGCGAGTTCTTGATCTTCATGGTCGTGCCCGTTTCTAAGCCCGTACGGGCCGAAGTTAAGGCGCGCCCGAGGACGCGCCCGAATTTGTGCCCGGCTCATAGACGAGGAGCCTTACCCGTGTCAACCGCCCCGAGCCGGCGTCGGCCGTGTCAACCGCGTGAAATGTCCCATCTTTCGGCCCGGCCGGGCGTCGGCCTTGCCGTAGAGATGCAGCACCAGGTCCGGCTCGGCCAGCAGCGCGGGCGCGCGCGCCACGTCGTCGCCGATCAGGTTCTCCATCACGCAGTCCGAATGCCGGTGCGGCGCGGCCAGCGGCAGGTCCGCCACCGCGCGGATATGCTGCTCGAACTGCGAGACCGCGCAGGCGGCCTCCGTCCAGTGGCCGGAATTGTGGACGCGCGGCGCGATCTCGTTGACCAGCAGCGAGCCGTCCTCGATCACGAAGAACTCCACGCCGATCACGCCGACATAGTCGAGCGCTTCCATGATGTCGCGCGCCGCCGCCCGTGCGGCCGCGGCCGTGGCCGGCGCGATGTTCGCCGGTACGGTGGAGCTGTGCAGGATGCCGTCGCGATGGACGTTCTCGGCCGGGTCGTAGGCGTGGAAGGCGCCGTCCGCGCCGCGCGCGGCGATCACCGAGATTTCGCGCACGAACGGCACCAGCGCTTCCAGGATTAGCGGCACGCCGCCCATTTCGGCCCAGGTGCCGGAAAGGTCGCGGCCGGAAGCGTCGCGAAACACGCGCTGGCCCTTGCCGTCATAGCCCATCCGGCGCGTCTTCAGCACGCCGCTGCCGTGAAAGCGATTCAGCGCGTCGGCAAGCTGGCCGTCGTCGTCGACGGGGCTGAAATGGGCCGTCGGCACGCCGATGCCGTTCAGGAACTGCTTCTCGGCGACGCGGTCCTGCGCCACCTCCAGCGCCTGCGGCGGCGGGAAGACGGGCACGAGGGCGGCCAGCGCATCGGCGGCCGCCACCGGCACGTTCTCGAACTCGTAGGTGACGACGGCGCAGGCCTCGGCCAGCTCGGCGAGCGCTGCGGGGTCGTCATAGGCCGCCACGATCTGCCGGTTGGCCACCTGCGCGGCGGGGCAGCCGGGCTGCGGCTCCAGGATCGCCGTGCGATAGCCGAGACGCGCCGCCGCCATCGCCAGCATGCGGCCGAGCTGGCCGCCGCCGATGATGCCGATCTTGGAGC
>DAOKZN010000004.1:0-29828 GCA_035325625.1 Mesorhizobium sp.
CGCTCCAGCGGTCGCGCGCGGTCAGCATCAGCACCGGCATCTTGCGCCCGTCGCGCCGCCAGCGCTCGACCACGCTGATGCCGTCCATCTGCGGCAGGCCGATGTCCAGCACGACGGCGTCGTAGGGTTCGGTGTCGCCGAGATAATGGCCCTCCTCGCCGTCGAAGGCCTTGTCCACGACATAGCCGGCATCTTCCAGCGCGCCGGAAATCTGCCGGTTCAAATCCTTGTCATCCTCGACGACCAGTATGCGCATGCTGCCCCTTGCTTGCCGTTACGGGAGGTGGACGGACGCCGACAGATATAGGCCGATTCCGGCCTCCGGCCAAATGGCCAGGCCTGGAGCGCGCCGAAGGCCCTCCGCCTGCCCCGACGTTTCGGCCGATCGGCTAAACCTGAGTAGCCCGAGCGCGATGGAACCGGTTCTTGAGCCACCGCCAGGCGGGCGAGACGACAAGGCTCACGGCGGGAATGGCGAGCGCGCCGATCGCCAGTCCGGCAAGGCCCGACCCCGCGGCCATGACCAGCCAGGATGCCAACGAAGCGACCGGCGGCAGGAACCGGGCGACGGCCTCGCCCGCATCGTGCAGGACATGGCTCAGCCAGCCGAAGCCATAGGTTTCGAGCCCGTGCAGGATGATGCCGCCGCCCACCCAGATCATGGCTGCCGTGCCGACGATGCCGAGCATCTTCAGGAAATAGGGCATGCCCCGGACAAGAGCGCATCCGACCGCGCGAAGCACCGCTCCGGCAGTCGCTGGCGACGAAGTCCGGGCCAGCATCAGGCCCAGATCGTCGGCCTTCACGATCAGCCCGACGACGCCATAGACGGCTATCGTGATGAGAAAGCCGACGATGGCGAGCACCGCCGCCTGGGTCACGACGCCGGCATCGGGGATCGAGCCGAGCGTGATCGTCATGATCTCGGCAGACAGGATGAAATCGGTCTTGATCGCGCTCGCGACCTTCTGATCCTCGAAAGCCTTGGAATCCATCGCGATCGGCTCGACCTGGGCTTCGTGCGCATGGGCGGCATGTGGCGACACCAGTTCGAGGACCTTCTCCGCGCCTTCGTAGCAGAGGTAGAGCCCGCCGAGCATGAGCAGGGGCATGACGGCCTGCGGAAGCAGCATGCTCAGCGCCATCGCGATGGGCAGCAGGATCAGCAGCTTGTTCCGCAGCGACCCGCGCGCGATCTTCCAGATGACGGGCAGCTCCCGTGCGGGCGAGAAGCCGGTCACGTAGCGCGGCGTCACCGCCGTGTCGTCGATGACGACGCCGGCGGCTTTCGTGCCGGCCTGCGTGGCCTGGGTGGCCACGTCGTCGATCGAGGCGGCGGCCGCCTTGGCCAGGGCCGCGACGTCGTCCAGCAGGGCGATCAGGCCGACACTCATCTGTCGCTCCGGGTTCGGCGCCGTCAAAGGCCCAAGGGCTGGCGCCAACCTTCTGCCGGACATGGTATCGCCGCCGGAGCGGCGACACCATCCACCTTCCGCCTAGCCGGATCGTTCAGCCGGCGGGGACCGGGCTCAGGCCGCCCTCGTCCATCGGACGCTCGCGGTTTTCCCTCCGGGCGGCGGCGCGCGCCACCACGGTCTGCCGGTTGACGGACCTGCGTTCGGCGTCGATGCGACGGATCAGCAGTTCGGCGCGTTCGATGGAGCCGAGCAGCGCCAGGATCGTGCCCCGCTCTTCGGCGCCTGCGTTCGGTCCCAGCGCCAGCGTGCGGGCGCGCAGTTCCTCGACCTCGGGGTAGCTGACATGCCCCGCCGGCATCTGCGGGTCGGGAATGCCGTGGTCGGGCATGATCGCGCGCAATGCGGTGTCGAGCTTGTTCAGTGCCGTGTCGACGATGGCCTGCGCCTGGCTGCCGAACTGCTCGCGCTTCACCCGGCGGGCGACCTGATGCATGGATTCGGTCAGCGCGGCCGTGAAATCCGCTTCCTCGATCAGGCTGGCGATGAGGTCGAGCTGCTCGTAGGGCAGGTCTTCCTTCATCAGGCCGGCCGTGTAGGAGCGGATGTCGCGGCTGAGGATGTCCGTGGCGAGATAGTGCTCGCCCGGATCGGACGGGGCCTTCTTGTCGCCGCGGGCGATCTGCAGGAACAGGGCGCCCGCCTGCAGGTGACGCTCGGTCTCCTGCTGGACCGCGGGAACGGCCTTGGCGAAGTCGTCGGCCAGCTTGCGGTCGAGGAACTTCGGCGTCGAATAGTCCTCGACATCCTCGTCGTCCGAGCGGCCGACCCGCGACAGCACGCGCTCGAACACGCCCACGAAGGGGAAGAGAAGCGCCGTGTTGAAGATGTTGAAGACGGTGGAGTAGAGGCCCACGGCGACCGGCACCAGCGGGAAGGTCTCCTTGCCGTCGACCACGACCGCTGCGCCGGGATCGCCCATGCCGAAGGCACCCATCGCCCATTGCAGGATCTGGATCGAGACGAAGAAGAGCGGAACCGTGATGCAGACGCCGATGATGTTGAAGGAGATGTGGGCGTAGGCCGCGCGCTTGGCGTTCTTCGACAGGTTGAGCGAGGCCATCCACGAGGTGATCGTCGTGCCGAGATCGGCGCCGAGCGAGAAGGCGACGGCCGTCGTCCAGTCGAGCACGCCGGCGGCGCCGAGGCCCATGACGATGCCGATGGTCGCGGACGAGGAGTGGATCATCGCCGTGATGGCGGCGGCGATCAGCACGCATTTGATGAGGTTGAAGTAGGAGTCGGCCTTGAGCGTCTGCAACAGTTCCATGACTTCCGGCATGTTGCGCAGGGGGCGCAGGCCGCCGGTCATCAGGTTGAGGCCGTAGAAGATCAGGGCGAAGCCCATGCAGGCGAGCGCGATGTTACGGACCTTCTCGCTCCTGGCGAACACATAGATCAGCGCGAAGATGCCGCCGAAGATCAGCCCGAGCGGGCCGAGCGGCAGCGCGATCAGGCCGTTGCCCAGCGTGGTGCCGATATTGGCGCCCATGATGACGCTGATCGCTGGCCGCAGCGCCACCACGCCGGCGTTGACGAGGCCGACGACCATGACGGTCATCGCGGTCGAGGACTGGATGACGCCGGTGATCAGCGTTCCGGCCAGCACGCCCTTGATCGGCGTTCCCGCCGCCCTGGCAAGGAAACTGCGCATGCTGTTGACCGAAAGCGCCTGAATGCCGTTGGCCATGAATTCGAGGCCGAGCATGAAGATGCCCAACCCGCCGATGACCGGCACGAGAATATCCTTGAAGATATCGATTTCCATGTGAGGCTCGATCCTGTGTTGGCAAAGACGAGAGCCCGAACGGGCTAGTTGCTCAGGCCCGGGGCAGCCTTGCGGCCGAGGCTTGCGGCCCAGTAGGTCTCCATCCGGCCGACGAGTTCCGGCGAGACGGGGATGTAGCCGAGGGCCGAGGCTTCATCGGCACCCTGGCTGAAAGCGAGGCTGAACAGGTCCAGCACGCGATTGATGCGCCCCTGCCCTCGATCCCTGGGCACGATGGCGTAGGTCACCACGGCCATGGGCCAGGCCTGCGACGCATCGGCAGCGCCCTGTTCGGCATGAAAGCCGCGTGCGGCGTCCCATTCGAGGGCGCCGAGCCCTGCCTGGAATGCGGCCGGTTCGGGGCGTATGAAGGCGCCGGCCGCGTTCTGCAGTGACGCGAAGGGAAGGCCAGCGCGCACCACCTGGCCATATTCGAGATAAGCGATGCTGTTTGCCGTGGCGGCCACGAACGCGGCGAGCCCGCCGGTGCCCTTCTCGCCGCGGCCGAGCGGCCATTCGATCAAGGTGTCGGCGCCGTGCTTCTCCTTCCATTCGGCGCTGCTGGCCGAAAGGAAGGTGGTGAAGCTCAAGGTCGAGCCGGAGCCGTCCTGGCGATGCAGGACCTCTATTGGCGCATCCGGAAGCTCGACTTCGGGGTTGAGCGCCTTGATGGCGGGATCGGACCAGTTCTTCACCTTGCCGAGATAGATGTCGGCCAGGACCGGGCCGGACAGGCGAAGCTGGCCTGCGCCGATCCCCTCGATATTGGCCACCACGACGATGCCGCCCATGACGATGGGGAACTGGGTCCAGCCCCGGCGCTCGATCTCCGCGGGAGGGAGCGGCGCGTCCGTGGCGGCGAAATCCGTCTCCGGCTGCGCAAGGCGCATGACGCCGGCCAGCGAGCCGACGGGTTCGTAGTCGACCCGCCAGTCGGGCGAGGTGAAGTCGCCGCCATCGGTCCGGGCCGCCTCATAGTCGCGAGACCACTGGTTGATGATCGGGGCCGCGAAGGTCGAACCCGCCCCTCTGATCGGCTCGGCCCGGGCGGGAGCGCAGAGGGCGAACGCCGCCGCGCACAGAACGCCGGCGATCGCCGCCTTCGCGGTCCGCCATTCGCTTCGGGACAGGACGGGAATCTTGATCATGTCGCGCCTTTCACAACCGGCGCGGCCGGATCGGGCGGCCGGTCCGCAAATCGCTCCGCATCGGACGCACCGGTCCGGCTGCAAGTCTCCCCTGCCGGAGGGCAGCGGCCCTCCGGGCTCGAATGCCCAATGAAGTCAGATAGTTGGTACCGGTGCTGCTTGACGTTTGAATGACAGTCGACCGCCGGAAGGCGTCATGGCGCCGCGCGACGAAACGGCACGCGCTGTCATCGTCGTGAAACATCCTTGTGCCCCAACATGCGCGTCAGGGCGGCTGCAACGGCCGCAAGGTCCGGTTGCGGACCGCAACAGCATGACAGGAGCAGCGCAAGATGTCTTCCAGCGACCAGCACCCCGGCCTGCACGACAGGACCGCCGTCGTCACCGGCTCCACCAGCGGCATCGGTCTCGGCATCGCCCGCCGCTTCGCCGCCGCTGGCGCCAATGTCGTCATCAACGGCCTGGGCGATGCCGCAGCCATCGAGGCCGAGCGCGCCGGCATCGAAGCCGATTTCGGCGTGCGCTGCATCTATTCCCCGGCCAACATGCTGTCGGGGGCCGAGATCGCCGGAATGGTGAAGGTGGCGGTGGACAGCTTCGGCGGCTGCGACATTCTCGTCAACAATGCCGGCATCCAGCATGTCGCGCCGATCGACGAATTCCCCGACGAGAAGTGGGAAGCCATCATCCAGATCAATCTCGTCGCCGCCTTCCATTCGATCAAGGCGGCGCTGCCGGCGATGAAAGCGCGCGGCTGGGGCCGTATCGTAAACATCGCCTCGGCGCATGCGCTGGTCGCCTCGCCCTACAAGTCGGCCTATGTCGCGGCCAAGCACGGCATCGCCGGGCTCACCAAGACGGTCGCGCTGGAAGCGGCGACCGCCGGCATCACCGTCAACGCGATCTGCCCCGGCTATGTGTGGACGCCGCTGGTCGAGAAGCAGATCCCCGACACGATGGCGGCGCGCGGGCTCACCAAGGAGCAGGTCATCAACGACGTGCTGCTCGAAGCTCAGCCGACCAAGCAGTTCGTCACCGTCGACCAGGTGGCGGCGCTGGCGCTCTTCCTCGCCGGCGACGAAGCCGCCTCGATCACGGGCGCGATCCTGCCCATCGACGGCGGCTGGACCGCGCACTGAAACCTTCCATCCGGAAAACGCCACATGAAAGCCGAAGACGTTCGACGCGCCTATGCGATGCCCCTGACCAACCCGGCCTATCCGCCGGGGCCATACCGCTTCATCGACCGGGAATATGTCATCGTCAGCTACCGCACCGACCCCGACGCGCTGCGGGCGGTGGTGCCGGAACCGCTCGAACTGACGGAGCCGGTCGTCAAATACGAGTTCATCCGCATGCCGGACTCGACCGGCTTCGGCGACTACACCGAATCCGGCCAGGTCGTCCCCGTCCGCTTTGACGGCCAGGACGGGGTCTATGTGCATTCCATGTATCTCGACGACGACGCCCCCATCGCCGGCGGGCGCGAGATCTGGGGCTTTCCCAAGAAGCTCGCCTTTCCCAAGCTCGTGCATGAGGGCGAGGTGATCGTCGGCACGCTGCACTATGGCTCGGTGCTGTGCGCAACCGCGACCATGGGCTACAAGCACCGGGCGCTCGACACCGCGGACGTCGCCCGCTCGCTGGCGGCGCCGAACTTCCTCGTCAAGGTCATCCCCCATGTCGATGCGACCCCCCGCATCTGCGAACTGGTGCGCTACCATCTCGAGGACATCACGGTGAAGGGCGCGTGGACGGGCCCCGCCGACCTGCAGCTCTTCCGGCATGTCATCGCCGACGTCGCCCGCCTGCCGGTGCTCGAAATCGTCTCTGCCGTGCACTTCGTCGCCGATCTCACGCTCGGCCTCGGCGAGGTCGTGCACGACTACATCAACCAGCCGCTACGGTGAACGACATGCTCGAAACGACACGCAAGCGGCGCAGCGAGCTCCCCGACATCAACGAAATGCTGTCGGAATACCAGTCCGTGGCGCTGGTGCTTCAGGGCGGCGGCGCGCTCGGCGCCTATCAGGCCGGCGTGTTCCAGGCGCTGACGGAGGCCGGCGTCGAGGCCAACTGGCTGTCGGGCGTGTCGATAGGCGCGGTCAACGCCGCGATCATCGCCGGCAACAGGCCCGGCAACCAGATCGACCGGCTGCGCGACTTCTGGGAGACCGTGTCGGCCCGCAAGGTCTGGCATTTCACGCCGGAGGGCGACCTGTTCCGCAAGATGCGCAACCACACCAGCTCGCTGATGACGATGATGTCGGGCCTGCCGGGCTTCTTCAAGCCGCGCGACGTCAATCCGTGGTTCCAGCTTCCGGGCGCGGGGGGCGCGACCAGCTTCTACGACACGTCGGAACTTCAGCGCACGCTGAACCGGCTCATCGACTGGGAGGTGCTGAACGACCGGCAGCGGCGCCTCAGCGTCGGCGCGGTGAACGTGCGCACCGGCAATTTCCGCTATTTCGACAGCGAGATCGAGGTGATCGGCCCGGAGCACGTCATGGCGTCGGGCGCGCTGCCCCCGGCCTTCCCCTCCATCTATATCGAGAACGAATATTACTGGGACGGCGGCATCGTCTCCAACACGCCGCTGCAATATCTGCTCGAGCAGGAGGACGTGCACGACACGCTGGTGTTCCAGGTGGATCTGTTCAGCGCGCGCGGCATCCTGCCCCGCGACATGGCGGACGTGCTCGCGCGCCACAAGGACATCATGTATTCGAGCCGCACCCGCAACAACACCGACACGTTCCGGCGCCTGCACAATCTGCGGCTCAAGCTGCATCGCGCGCTGCTGCGCGTGCCGCCCGAAGCGCTCACCGACGAGGACCGCGAATTCCTCGCCACCATGGAGGACGTGCCGCAGATCAACATCGTCCACCTGATCTACCAGCAGAAGATCTACGAAAGCGACGCCAAGGACTACGAGTTCTCCGGCACGTCGATGCGCGAGCACTGGGATTCCGGCTATCAGGACACCCGCAAGACGCTGAAGCACCGCAAGTGGCTGGTGAAGCCGCCAGAATCCATCGGCATGACCGTGCACGACGTGCATCGCGACGATCCGAGCTGATGCGGCACGCCGCCGCCGTCCGGAATGCGGGAACCGGCGGCGGCCGCACGACAAGCCGGACGAGCACGCCCGTGACGCGCCTCCGTCAGGAAATATAGAGCTTCGCCGCCCCTTCCTTCAGGATCTCGACCAGTTCTTCCTGGCGCTTGACGATGATGTTGCGCAGCACCTCGATCGACTTGCGCTCGTCGCGCAGGCGCAGCACCTGGAGAAGGTCCAGGTGCTTCAGATAGCTCTCCTCGTGGAGCCCCTCGCCCGAGGAATCCGCCCAGCGGATGAAATGGATGCGGGCATTGAGCCGGCGCAGCGCCTCGACCAGCTCCAGATTGTGGCTGAGCCCGACCAGCCTTTCGTGGAACGTCTCGTCATTGGCGATGGTGTCGGCCTTGGTGGCATTCCTGCGGTTGGCGTAGGCCTCGGACCAGAATTCGCTGAGCTCCGAGATCTCCGCATCCTCGGCCCTGTGCGTGGCCAGGCGCACGCCCTCGGTCTCCAGGAGGACGCGCAGCTCATAAAGGTCGACGATCTCCTGCACGCTGATCTTCGGACGGAAGAAGCCCACGGACGGCTCGAACTGCAGCAACCGTTCCATGACCAGCCGGTTCAGGGCCTCGCGCACGGGCGTCCGGCTTACCCCGAAGCGCTTGGCGAGCTCGACCTCGTTGATCCGCTCGTTCGGCTTGATCTCGTAGGTCAGGATGAGATTGCGCAGGCTGTCATAGCTGCGGCTCATGGCACTGCCCGCCGCCCCGCGGCCGCCCGCCTTCGTCGCTTTGCGCCGCGGCACCTTTTCCGGCATGCTGTGCTCGTTCACTGGAATTTCCTCGTATAGCGGGGCGTCGCCAGCCCCGCCGGACGACAAGCCCGAATTGCATTCTGGTAGCAGATCGACGCCCGTGCACAAGAAGCGACACGGAAGTCCCCTGATTAAATGCCTCCCCGCCTGAAATCTTTCCAATCGGGCGGGAAAGCCGGCCTTCACTCCGCCGCGGTCGCGACAGCCTGCCCGGCCGTGTCGAACCGGTCCAGCAATGCAGCCTCCTCTGCCTTCACGGCCGTCATGTTGCGTTCCTTCACATGCCCGAAGCCGCGGATCTTCAGCGGCAGCGCGGCAAGGCTGACGGCAATGTCATAGTTCGCCGGCGACAGCCGCGGCGATATACGGTCAACGAGAGAAATATAGTCGGCTATGAGCTGCCGCTCCGCCCGTCTTTCCTTCGTATAGCCGAAGAGATCGAACCTCGTCCCTCTCAATCCCTTCAGCGCGGCCAGAACCCGGAACAGGGGCAGCACCCACGGCCCGAACGTGCTCTTGCGCGGCTTGCCGGTGGCGGGGTCCTTGCGCCCCAGGATGGGCGGCGCGAGGTGGAATTGCAGCTTCAGCTTCTCCCCGTCGAAAGTGTCGGTCAACTGGGCCAGGAATTCGCCGTCCGTATACAGGCGGGCGACCTCGTATTCGTCCTTGTAGGCCATCAGCTTGAACAGGCTCTGCGCTACCGTCCGGCTGAACTGCGTCCGGTCGGAGAGCTCGGCCTGTTGCGCGCGGTCGGCCACCTGCGCATAGCGCCGCGCGTAGGACGCGTCCTGATAGGCGGTCAGGAAGGCGATGTGGCGCTCGCGCATCCGGGCAGGCGTCTCGGCCGGCACGGCACGCCTGGTGCCGCGTCCCTCGACCAGCCTGGCGACCGCCTCCGGATCGATGGCGGCACGGCGTCCCCAGTCGAAGGCGGCCTTGTTCATCGCCACCGCCTCGCCGTTGATTTCGATGGCCCGCTGAAGCGCCTCGGCGGAGAGCGGCACCGCGCCCAGTTGCCAGGCATAGCCGAGCAGGAACAGGTTGGCGGCGATCGTATCGCCCAGCAAGGCCAGCGCGATGCGCCCGGCATCGATGAAATGGCTGCTTTCCTTGCCGGCCGCCGCAGACAGGGCCCGCCTCACCCGCTCGGCCGGCAGCGAGAAATCGGCATTGCGCGTGAAGTCTCCGGGCAGCACCTCGGCCGTGTTGACCACCACCCTGGTGCGGCCTTCCTTCACGCCCGCAAGCGCCTTGGCGGTGCCGGCCACGGCGATGTCGCCGCCGAACAGAAGGTCCGCGCCGCCGGCGCCGATGCGGATGGCGGTGATGTCCTGCGGCCTCGGAGCGATGCGGATATGGCTGAAGACGGCTCCGCCCTTCTGGGCAAGGCCGGCCATGTCGATCACCCCGCAGCCCTTGCCTTCCAGATGGGCAGCCATCGACAGGATGGCGCCGACCGTGACCACGCCGGTGCCGCCGACGCCGGTGACCAGAATGTTGTACGTGCCGTCGATCGCCGGCAGGACCGGATCCGTGAGCGCGACGGCCGACGAAGCCGAACTGTCGGCCGGGGCCGGCTTGCGCGGTCGGGCGCCGCTGACCGAGACGAAGGACGGGCAGAAGCCCTCGACGCAGGAGAAATCCTTGTTGCAGGCGGATTGGTCGATCCTGCGCTTGCGGCCCATCAGCGTTTCGAGCGGCTGGACCGCCACGCAGTTCGACTGCACGCCGCAGTCGCCGCAGCCTTCGCAGACCCGTTCGTTGATGATGATGCGCCGGTCGGGGTCGGGGAAGGTGCCGCGCTTGCGGCGGCGGCGCTTCTCGGCCGCGCAGGTCTGATCGTAGATCATCACCGTCACGCCGGGGACCTTCGAAAGCTCCTCCTGAACGGGGATCAGCCGGCTCCTGTGGTGGATGGTGGTGCCCGCGGGCCAGGCGGTTCCCGCCGGATATTTCTCCGGCTCGTCGGTGACGACGGCTATGCGCGACACCCCCTCGGCGGCCACCTGCGCCGCGATCCGGGCAACGCTGAGGCCGCCATCATGCGGCTGGCCGCCGGTCATGGCGACGGCGTCGTTGAACAGGATCTTGTAGGTGATGTTGACGCCCGCGCCGACCGCGAAGCGCAGCGCCAGCGAGCCGGAATGGTTGTAGGTGCCGTCGCCCAGGTTCTGGAACATGTGGTTGCGGGTGGAAAAGCCCGCCTCGCCGACCCAGCTCGCCCCCTCGCCGCCCATCTGGCTGTAGCCCTCGGTCGAGCGGTCCATCCACTGCGACATGTAGTGGCAGCCGATGCCGGCATAGGCCCGGGCGCCCGTCGGCACCCGGGTGGAGGTGCTGTGGGGGCAGCCTGCGCAGAAATAGGGCGTGCGGCTGGAAACGTCGCCGGTCACGCCCAGGCGCTGCTGGGCGCTCTCGATCTCGCGCAGCCGTGCGGCGATCCTGCCGGGAGCCGCCGCCGCGGACACCAGGCGGCGTCCGATCGCCACGGCGATGTCGTTGACGTCCAGGGCGCCATAGGAAGCCAGCAACTGGTCCCCGTGCTCGTCCTTCTTGCCGATCACCACCGGCGCGTCGGCGCGCCCGTAGAGGATCTCGCGGATCTGGCTTTCGACAAGGCCGCGCTTTTCCTCCACCACGAGGATGAGATCGAGCCCGTCGGCGAATGAGAGGATGCCTCGCGGCTCGAGCGGCCAGGTCACGCCGACCTTGTAAAGCCGCAGACCGAGCGCTTCCGTGTCCGCTTCATCCACGCCGAGGTCCTGCAAGGCCTGGCGCACGTCCAGATAGCTCTTGCCGGCGGAAACGATGCCTATGCGCGCGGCCTTGCCGCCGCCGAGGACGATCCGGTCAAGACCGTTGGCGCGGGTATAGGCCTGCACGGCCGCGATCTTGTGGCGGTGGAGCCGCTCCTCCTGGGCGAGGAACCCGTCGCGCGGACGGATGTTGAGCCCATCTGGCGGCAGTTCGACGTCGTCCGGCACGACGACGGGTACACGCTCGACGCTGCCGTCCACGACGGTGGTGGATTCCACCGTGTCCTTCACGCATTTCAGCCCGACCCACGCGCCGGAAAAGCGGCTCATGGCAAAGCCGTGGAGACCATAGTCGAGGATTTCCTGCACGCCCGCCGGCGACAGGATCGGCATCATGGCGTCGACGAGCGCGTATTCGCTCTGGTGCGCCGTGGTCGAGGACTCGGCCACATGGTCGTCGCCCAGCAGCGCCAGGACGCCGCCATTGGGGTCGCTGCCGGCCAGATTGCCGTGGCGGAAGACGTCGCCGGTGCGGTCGACGCCCGGCCCCTTGCCGTACCAGACGGCGAAGACGCCGTCGACGCGCCCTTCGCCGCGCATGGTCGCCTGCTGCGTGCCCCAGACCGCCGTGGCGGCGAGGTCCTCGTTGAGGCCCGGCTGGAAGCGTATGTCGGCGGCCTGCAATTCCTTGGCGGCGCGCATGAATTGCAGGTCCACCCCGCCGAGAGGGGAGCCGCGATAGCCCGAGACGAACCCCGCCGTGCGCTTTCCGGCGCGGCGGTCGCGCTCCCTCTGCATCAGGCACAGGCGAACCAGGGCCTGCGTTCCGGTCAGGTAGATATGATCCTTGCCGAGGTCGTACTTGTCGCCAAGCGACACCTCGGCCAGTACAAGGCCTGCCTTCACCGGGACGCCCATGCTGTCTCTCCCGCGCACCCGCCTCAGCGGGCGGCCGTGACCTGAATCTCGACGGTGTATTCCGGCGCGGCCAGCCGCGCCTCGACGCAGGCCCTCGCCGGCGTGTTGCCGGGCGACACCCAGGCGTCCCACACCGAGTTCATCTCGGCGAAGGTCGAGATGTCGGAAAGCCAGATGGTCGCCGTCAGCACCTTGGAACGGTCGCTGCCGGCCGCAGCAAGAAGCTCGTCGATCCTGGCCAGGATGTCCTTCGTCTGGTCCGCCACCGGCTTGCCGGGCGCGCGCAGGGCCACTTGCCCCGCCGTGTAGACGAGGTCGCCGTGGACGACGGCCTGGCTCATGCGCGGGCCGGTTTCGTGACGGGTGATGTTCGACATTTTTGGTTCTCCTTTGGCTTCAGACGGCGGCGCCGCCGAGATAGAGCTGACGAACCTGGTCGTCGGCCAGAATGGTTTCGGCCGCGCCGGAAAGCGCGACCTGACCGAGCACCAGCACATAGGCCCGGTCGGATATGGCGAGGGCTTCGGTGGCGTTCTGCTCGACCAGCAGCACCGCTATGCCGGTCTGCCTGACGATCTCGACGATTGCCGCGAAGACCTCCTCCAGCATCAGCGGAGACAGGCCCGCCGACGGCTCGTCGAGGAGCAGATATTTCGGCGACGGCATGAGCGCGCGGGCGAGCGCCAGCACCTGCCGCTCGCCGCCCGAGAGCGAGAACGCCTTGTCCCGCAGCTTGCGCCGCAGCATCGGATAGGCCGCCAGCAACTCGTCCATGCGGCGGCGGCGCTCGGCCGCGGGCATGAACGTGCCGCCCAGGTCGAGGTTCTCCCAAACCGTCAGCGAGCCGAACACGTTGTCTGACTGCGGCACGATGGCGATGCCGTTCTGCCTGACCCTGCGGTCGACCGACAGCTCGCCCACCGGGCGGCCGTCGACCAGCACCTGGCCGTCACGCGCGCGCAGATAGCCTGCCGTGGCCTTCAGGCAGGTGGACTTGCCCGAGCCGTTCGGCCCGATGATGGTGACGATCTCGCCGGGGCTCGCCTTGAGAGACAATCCCCGCAGGATGTCGACACCCGGCACATAGCCCGCCCATACGTCTGTCAGTTCGAGCGACATCGTCAGGCTCCCGCCATGGCAGTCATGCGTTTCGCACCCCGGCCGAGATAGGCTTCCACGACCTCGGTGTTGTTCAGCAACTCGTCCGGCTTGCAATTGGCGATCAGCGTCCCGCGATCGAGCACCACGCAGCGGTCGCACAGCCGGCCGATGAAGCCCATGTCGTGCTCCACCACCACCAGCGTGACGCCCTGCCGCCTGATTTCGTGAAGCGTGTCGACAAGGCTCAGCCGCAAGGCCGGGTTGACGCCGGCGGTCGGCTCGTCGAGCAGAAGAAGCCTTGCGCCCCCGAGAACGGCCGCCCCGAGCGCCAGAAGCTTCTGCTGTCCGCCCGACAGGGCGGCAGCCGGGCGGTCAGCCACCGGCCCGAGGGAGAGCCTTTCGATCATGTCGAACACGCGCCTGCGCGCTTCGCGCTCCTCCGCGCGCACCCTGCCCGGCCGGGCGAACAGGCTGAACACGCTGCTGCCCATCGGCTGCTCGACGCTGGTCAGCAGCACCTCGGCGCAGCTCATCTTCGCCGGCATGCGCGGAAGCTGGAACGTGCGGCGCATGCCGAGCCGGCTGATGCGATGCGGCTCCATGCCCGTGATCTCACGGCTGCCGTAGAAGACCCGTCCGCCGGATGCCGAGAGGAATCCCGACACGATGTTGAGCAGCGTCGTCTTACCCGATCCGTTCGGACCGAGCAGGCCCACGATCTCGCCCTGCCCGACGTTCAGGGCGACGTCCTTCAGGACGTGGAAGCCGCCGAAATGCTTGGAAATCGCTTCAGTCTTGAGCATTGATCTTACGCAATCTTTCCGGGATGGCGCCCTCGGGGCGGGTCATCAGGAAGGTGAGCAGCAGGATGCCGACGATCATCATCCTGAGCGCGCCCGCCAGTTCGGACGGGAAGCCGAGCACATCCTTCAGGAACAGCGCCCCCACGAAGATGAACTGGACCACGAACGCGCCGAGCACCGCGCCCCAATGGTTGCCGATGCCGCCGATGATCACCATCGTCCAGATCAGGAAGGTGCCGAAGGGCAGCAGGTCGCCCGGGCTGATATAGGCGATGTAGTAGGTGGAGAGCGCCCCTCCCAGCGCCGCTATGGCGGCGCCGATGGCCATGGCGCGCACCTTGCACGCGACGATGTCGTGGCCGAAGGAGACGGACAGGTCCGGCTGCTCGCGCAGGAGGCGCATCATGCGGCCGAACTGCCGTTCGGTCAGCCGGCCGGCGACGGCCAGGCACACCAGCATGCAGGCGACGGCCAGGGCCAGGACGGCCAGCAGTTGCGATCTCCCCTCGAGCATGGGGAACAGTTGCACGGGCGAGCCGATGCCTCCCGCGCCGCCCGTCGCCCAGCCTTCGTTGATGAGGACGATGCGGAAGATCTCGGCGATGCCCAGCGTCGCGATCGCCCAGTATTCGGCATCGAGGTTGCGCCCCAGCCGGCCGATCACGGCGCCGGCCGCCGCGGCGACGACCACGCCGACGAGGACGCCCGCCAGCGCGGAATAGCCGGCGCTGGCGGTGATGGCCGCCGCGTAGCCGCCTATGCCGAAGAAGGCGATCTGGCCGAAGTTCATCATGCCGCTGACACCGGCCTGCAGGTTCAGGCTGATGGAGACGATGCCGTAGATGGCGGCGATGATGGCGATGTGGAGCAGGAAATCAGACACGTTTGCTCTCGCTGTGGAAAAGGCCGCGAGGCCGGAACATGAGCGTGACGACCAGCAGGCAGAAGCCGGCGGCGGGACCGTAAGCGAGGGGCACGTAGAGGAAGGTCTCTCCCACCAGGGGGCCGAAATTCAGGTTCGTCACCAGCGTCTCGACCAGCGCCAGGAGCAGCACGCCGAAGATCGCGCCGATCGGGCTGCCGAGGCCGCCCACGATCGCCGCCGCGAACACCGGCAGGAGCAGGTCCTGTCCGAGGTTGAAGTGGACCTGGCTGCCTATCGCCAGCAAGGTCCCGCCGATGGCCGCGAAGGCGCCGCCCAGGAACCCGATGATGTCGACGACCCGGCCGGAGGAGATGCCGCAGGCCCGCGCCAGGTCGGGCTGCGCGGCCACCGCCCGCATGCTGCGGCCGAGATTCGTCCGGAACAGCAGGAGGAGAAAGGCCACCACCACGAGCGCCGTCACCGCCAGGACTACGATCTGCGTCGTGGTGATGACGGCGCCCATGAACTGGTGCGGCACGTCGATCGGCAGCTTGAAGCGCTCCGACCGCGTCCCGGCAACCGCCTGGATGGCCGAACGTATGATCATCGCCACCGCCAGGGAGCCGATCATGGCGATGACCGGCGAGCTTCTCAGCAGCCTGGCGAAGGCAAAGCGATGCAGCGCCACTGCCACGATCCCCGTCACCAACGCGGAGAGAACCACGCACAGCCACAGCGGCATGCCGAAGCCCGACAGAAGCAGGCCGACAAACGCACCTATGGTCGCGTATTCCGTCTGCGCCATGTTCGGAAACCGGACCATGGCGTAGACGGTGCTCAATCCGAGCGTCACCAGCATGAGATCGCCCGCCCGCAACAGCGAGTCGACAAGGAACTGCATCATGGGTTCTGGCCTCCCGTCGGCTTCAGGCGCAATCAGACAGGAACGACCGCGCCGTCCTTGACCGTCGCGCGCAGGTATTCCTGCACGGCGCGCTCGTTGTCGCCGTCGAGCTTGATGGGCCCCGTCGCGCCGTCGAATTCGAGGGAGCGCGCGGCAGCCAGCACCGCGTCCGGATCGGTCGAGTTGGCCTTGTTGATCGCGGCAGCCGACATGGCCACGGCGTCATACAGATAGCCGTTGAACGCCGAGCGGAAACCTTCGCCATACTTCTTCGTGTAGGCTTCCTGATACCAGGCGCTGTCCGGGCCGATGAAGTTCACCTCGGAGCCGAGCTGGCCTTCGATCGTCTCCTTCGGAGCGTCGCTGGTGCACATGGTCAGGTAGATGCCGAACCACGGCGTCTGCTTCTGGCCAAGCTCGAAGGCCTCGCGGTTGATGATCGCGGCTTCCTGCCCGTAGGCGGAATACAGGTAGACGTCCGGCTGGAAGCGTGCCACCTGCTGCAATTCGCGGCGATAGGACGACTGGCCTTCGGTGTAGAGCAGGGTCTGCACCACCTCGCCGCCGGCTTCCTTGAAAGCCTTGGCGAATTCCACGTTCATGCTCTCGCCATAGGCGTTGTTCGGCAGGATGACGGCCGACTTGGCGAAGCCCTTCTCGCGCAGCGCCTTGGCGGTGAACCTGGCCATGAGGTCGTCCAGGCCGATGACGGAAAACGCCTTGCCGCCGCCCGGCTGGCGCAGCTTGACCGACGAAGAGCCGCAATTGACGTGGACCACGCCTTCGCGCGCCAGCGCCTCGCGCAGCGGAACGGTGACGCCGGAGGAATATTCGCCCATCACCACCTTGGCGCCGTCCACCGAGACCAGCTTCTTGGCCGCATTGAGCGCCGTCTGCGCGTTGCTGGCCGAATCCTCTATGATGACCTTGAGCGGCTTGCCGAGCACGCCGCCCTCGGCGTTCACCTTCTCGACCGCCAGTTCCACGCCGCGGCGCTGATCCTCACCGATCGAGGCGCTGGCGCCGGTCAGCGGCAGGACAGCACCGAACACCACGCCGCCTTCCTGCGCGAACAGGGCCTTCGGCATCAGGCCAACGGCCGTCGCGCCGAAAGCGGTCGTCGCGAGGAAACTGCGTCTTGTAATAATTGCCATCTCTCACTCCCATTTTTTCATGATTTGGCTGTTGATCGAAAGCACCCGAAGGTGCGCTAGCTCGCCTGGAGGGCGAACAGACGGCCGCCCCCCGGGACGATATCGCCTACGCCCGCAAGGCGCAGGCAATGCCACGCGAGGGCGTGATCGCTGGACGTCACCGGCAGGCCGGTGGCCTGCTCGATCTCCTCGATCCTTTCGCTGAGCCGCAGGCTCGTGCAGGAGACGAACACCGCATCCAGTTCCGCCTTTTCGGAAAGCGAGACGATGCCGTTCACGATGGATTCGGGCGAAATGCGCGCGGCCTCCCTGTCATCGAGCTTGTCGAAGGTGCCGAAGGCCGCCACCGACACGCCGCGTCCGTCCAGATAGCGGCGCACGACCTCGTTGACGGCGGGCGCATAGGGCGTCAGCACGCCGATCCGCCGCGCCCCGAACGCCTTGAACGCGGCAAGCGCGGCGGTGATCGGCGTGGTGCAGGCGATCCCCGGCCTTGCCTTGCGGATTTCCGCGAAGACAGCTTCCTCGCCCAGGGTCATCGTTGCCGACGTGCAGCCGAAGCCGACGACGTCGAGCGGAAGCCCCGGCAGAATGAGTTCCGCGGCCGGCGCGATGCGGCTGCCGATGGCGCGCAAGGTTTCAGGCGTGATGTCGGCGTCGTTGAAGACGCGGGTGCAGTATATGCCGATGCCTTCGAGCGGCAGCAGGCGGCGGAACTCGTGCTCCATCGTCTGGTCGGTGGCCAGCACCACGAGGCCGATCGCCGCGCGCGCGGCGATGCCCGTGTCGAGGTCGCAGGCAAGCACGCCCGCATCGACGAAGCCGGCGTTCTTTGCAGGTTCTGCGGAAGACAAGCTCATGCCACGGCCCCTCAGTCGACGATAGATTCAAGCGCCAGCGACGGCTTGCGGCCCGCAACCACGTCCGCCAGGATGCGCGCGGAGCCGTGCGACATTGTCCAGCCGATATGGCCGTGCCCGGTGTCGTAGTAGAGATTGCGATGCCGCTTGCGGCCGATGATCGGCAGGTTGGTGGGGGTCATCGGCCTGAGGCCGGCCCACATCTCCGCCCGGTCGTGCTGGGCCCCGGCCGGGTAGTTTTCCCGCGCGACGCGCGCCATGAAGTCGAAATCCGACGGCCTGTGGGCCGTGCTGTAGCCGGAAATCTCGGCCGTCGCCGTCACGCGCACGCGGTCGCCGAAAGGCGAGATGGCCACGAGGTTCTCCTCGTCCACCGACCCGATCGTCGGCGGCGATTTGGCATCGCCCACCGGGATGGTCAGGGAATAGCCCTTGACGGGATAGATGGGCAGGGAGACGCCGAGGCGGCGGGCAAGGCCCCGGCTCTGGTTGCCCAGCGCCATCACATAGGCATCCGCCTTGAGCGTGCCCCTGTTGGTACGGACGCCGACGACCTCGTCGCCCGCGGCGTCGATACCGACGACGCTCTCGCCGGTGCGGAATTCCGCGCCGTTGGCCACGCAGTGCGCGGCGAGCGCGGCCGTGAACTTGTTGCAGTCGCCGGTCTCGTCGGTCGGGCAGTAGATGCCCCCGACGATCTTGTCGCCGACATGGCGCAGCGACGGCTCCAGTGCCAGCACCCGCTGCCGGTCGAGCACCTCGATCTCCTGCCCGGAGCGCGCCAGGATCTGCATATGGGCGATGCCCGCATCGAGACGCGCCTGCGTCCGGTAGAAATAGAGGATGCCCCGGTCGACACGGTCATAGCTGATGTCGAGATCGCGTAGCGTCTCGTGCAGGACCTGCTGGGAATAGGATGCAAGCCGGTGCTTGCGTATCGTATTGTATTCAGACCTGCTTTTTGTGCACTGGAAGAGAAACTTGAGGGACCACGTCCACAGGTCCAGGTCGATCGACGGCTTGAAGCGCAGCGACTGATCGCGAAGGAACAGGGACTTCAGCAGGATCATGGGCGCATGCGGGGAAGACCAGGCGAAGGAATGGCCCGGCGCCACCATTCCGGCGTTTCCCCAGCTGGTTTCGGTGCCCACCTGGGCATTTCGCTCTACGAGAACGACCTCATGGCCGTCCTTCTGAAGCTCGTATGCGGCCGTGACGCCAACCACACCGCCGCCCAACACCAAGATGCGCATGCATTCCCTCTGGGATTCCGGTTCGCGGCACATTCGATGTTGCGCCGTCGTAATTCATTACTGTCGACAGATTTGCTTTTATATTTTTGGTTTGTCAATCACCAGAATGGCCGGCATCCAGAAAATTGCCGGTGGAAAACCGGAGGCCGGGAAAACCACTCCCAACGGCAATGGCCCGGTTGTCCGGCGCGCGATGGCGCGCCGGACAACCGGGCCAAAAAATGACGGGTTTGATCCGGGCGGGTCAGCCCCGCGGCGGCGAGGTCAGCAGACCTCGAACAATCCGGCCGCCCCCATGCCGCCTCCCACGCACATGGTCACGACGACGTGGCGCGCACCGCGCCTCCTGCCCTCGATCAGGGCATGACCGACCAGCCGCGCCCCGGACATGCCGTATGGATGTCCGATCGAAATCGCGCCGCCGTCCACATTGTAGAGGTCCGGGTCGATGCCCAGCCTGTCCCGGCAATAGAGGGCCTGCACCGCGAACGCCTCGTTGAGCTCCCACAGGCCGATGTCCTCGACCTTCAGGCCGTGCTGCCTGAGCAGCTTCGGCACGGCGAAGACAGGCCCGATGCCCATTTCGTCCGGGTCGCAGCCCGCCACGGCGATGCCCCGGTAGATGCCCAGCGGCTGGAGGCCCCGCCGTTCCGCTTCCTTCGCTTCCATCAGCACGCTGGCCGAAGCGCCGTCCGACAATTGCGAGGCATTTCCGGCGGTTATGCATTTTCCTTCCGCCACCGACATGCCGCCGGCGAAAACCGGCTTGAGGCCGTTCAGCCCCTCCAGGGTGGTGTCGGGACGATTGCCCTCGTCGCGGCCGAGGGCGACTTCGACATCGCCCACCTGGCCGGTCGCCTTGTCCTTGACCTTCATGACGCTCCTGAGCGGCACGATCTCGGCGTCGAAGCGGCCGGCCGCCTGCGCCTGCGCGGTGCGCTGCTGGGAGGAGAACGCATATTCGTCCTGCCGTTCGCGCGAGATTCCGTAGCGGCCGGCAACGACTTCGGCGGTTTCGAGCATCGACATGTAGAGGTCGGGGCGATTCTGGACCAGCCACGGGTCCTGGAACCGGTCGAGATTCATACCCGGCGTCTGGACGAGCGAGATCGATTCCAGGCCGCCGCCGACCGCCACGCTCATTCCGTCGGCGATGATCTGCTTGGCAGCGATGGCGATCGCCATCAGGCCGGAGGCGCATTGCCGGTCGACCGTCATGCCGGCGACGGAGGTCGGCAAACCGGCCCTGATGGCGCATTGCCGCGCCACGTTCATATGGGTGGACCCTTGCTGCAGGGCCGCCCCCATGACCACGTCGTCGACTTCGCCCGGATCGATGCCGGCACGCGCAACGGCGTGGGCCACCGCATGGCCGCCCAGGGCCTGGGCCTGCGTATCGTTGAAGGCGCCCCGATAGGCCCTGCCGATCGGCGTGCGGGCGGTGGAAACGATAACGGCTTCTCTCATCTCAGCGGTTCCTTCCGTCCGATTCCAGGCCGAGCGCCCGCGCCGCGATCCCTGCGAACTTGCTTGTCTGGTCGAATGCGC
This sequence comes from Mesorhizobium sp., assembly GCA_035325625.1. Classification (GTDB taxonomy): domain Bacteria; phylum Pseudomonadota; class Alphaproteobacteria; order Rhizobiales; family Rhizobiaceae; genus Mesorhizobium. The sequence goes on from DAOKZN010000004.1 coordinate 20,429, forward strand.
CGGCCAGCGTGCGGGCGCCGGCGGGATCGGAAATCGCAGCGAAATGCCGGGCGATGCCTTCCGGCGTCCGTTCGCTTTCCGGCAGGTACACGCCTTCCGTCTCCACGATGCGCGTGACCGCGAAGACGCCGGCGCCGGCGCCCATGATGACGCGCGACGGCGCATCCTCGCCGACCAGATAGAGGACGGCCGGCGTCACGGACTCCGGCGTCAGCAGGGCGGCCTCCTGCTCGGAAATGAGCCCAGCCGTCATCTGCGTGGCCGCGGTGGGCGCCAGCGCGTTCACCCTGATGTCGTATTTCGCGCCTTCGATGTGGAGCACGTTCATCAGGCCGATCATGGCTGCCTTGGCCGCACCGTAATTGGCCTGTCCGAAATTGCCGAAGATGCCGGACGACGACGAGGTGAACAGGATGCGCCCGTAGCCACGGTCCCTCATGGCGCCCCAGACGGCCTTGGCGCAGTTGAAGGAACCGGTGACATGGACCTTCATGACCAGTTCGAAATCCGCCAGTTCGAGCTTGCCGAAGCTGCGGTCGCGCAGGATGCCGGCATTGTTGACGAGGATGTCGGCGTCGCCCCATCGCGAGCGCACCGCATCGACCATGGCGTTCACCTGCCCGGCGTCGCTGACGTCGGCACAGGCGGCCATCGCCTCGCCGCCGAAAGCGCGGATCTCGTCGACGACGCTTTGCGCCGCCATGTCGGTGAGGTCGCACACCGCCACCCTGGCGCCGGCCCGCGCCAGGCCCATGGCGTGGCTGCGGCCCAGCCCGGCGCCGGCGCCGGTGACAATGGCCACGCGCCCGTTGAATTGCGTCATCATTCAGTCTCCTTGGTGTCGAATATCCTCAGGATCAGCCAGTCCGCCGAAAGCGCCGGCCTGTCGGCGCCTTCGATCTCGACGTCCGCCCTGTAGTGGAAGAGAACCTGCCCGGCGTTCCTGGGCGTCACCTTCTCCAGCGAGAAGCGTCCCCGGATGCGCGCGCCGGAGGGAACCGGCGCCAGGAAGCGCACACGGTCGAAGCCGTAATTGATGGAGGCCGCGACACCCGCGACGCGCGGCAGGGCCGCCTCCGCCATGCGGCTGAGCAGGGAAAGGGACAGGAAGCCGTGTGCGATCGTTCCGCCGAACGGCCCATCAGCCGCGGCGCGGGGGTCGACATGGAGGAACTGATGGTCCTCCGTGACGTCGGCGAAACCATCGATGCGCTTCTGGTCCACGGTCAACCAGGGCGAGACGCCGATGACGGTTCCGCACCGCGTCATGAAGTCTTCGAGCGAGTATTCGGGTTGTTCCAGTCCGTCCGGCTGCGTCACGCGTCGTCCTCCCGGAACATGTGCTGCCGTGTCTGCACCGACATGCCGCCATCCAGCGGCAGTACCGCGCCGGTCACGAAGCTGCCCCCAGCGCCGCACAGGTAGAGGATGGTCGCGGCGAGATCGCTCGCCTCGCCGATGCGTCCGACGGGAACCGTCGAAGCGGCGTGTTCCCTAGCGCCGTCGTCCCCAAGGGCGTAGGCGGTCATGCGCGTGTTGAACGGCCCTGGCGCGATCGCGTTCACATTGACGCCGCGCCCGGCGAACTCGTTGGCCAGGATGCGGGTGAGATGATGCACGGCGGCCTTGGAGGTCGCATAGGAATAGGCATTGTCGGCAAGCGGCAGGATGCCGACCATCGAGCCGATGTTGACGACACGCGACGGCGCGCCGGGAGCTGCGGATTCGAGCAGCAGCGGCATCAGGCACCGTGTCAGCGCGAACAGCCCGACCACGTTGACCGACAGCACCCGCTCCCAGGCCGCCCATCCGAACTGTTCGAAGGGCGCGCCCCAGGTCGCCCCGGAATTGTTCACCAGAATGTCGAGGCGATCCGTGCGGCGGCCCACCTCCTGCGCCAGCGCGTCCACGCCCTCCTCCGTGCCGATATCGCCGCCGAAGCCCTCGCAGGCGCCGAGCGACGACAATTGCTCCGCCGCCTGCCTGCACTGCTCCGCCTTGCGCGAGGCGATCAGCACGCGCGCCCCGGCGCCGACGAGTGCCTCGGCGCAGATCCTGCCCAGTCCCGTCGCGCCGCCCGTCACCAGCGCGGTCTTGCCCCGTACCGAGAAAAGCCTTTCCAGATCGGTCAACGATCCCTCCTTCATATCACCCCTGCGCGGGCCTCTCCGCCGTCTTCAGACGAAGGCCTCGACCGGTATTTCAACGACCGCTGCGGATGTCGACGCGGCAATGGCCAGGGACCGGGCGACCTTCGGCAGTTCCGCCTCGAAGAAGAAGCCGCAGGCGGCGAGCTTGGCCTGCGCCAGCCGCTCCTGCCCCGGCGATGCACCGCTCACTATCCGGCAGGTCTGATCCAGCCAGAGCCAGGCCACGACGATGTGCCCGAAGGCGGCGAGCATTTCCGTCGCGTTGGCGAGGGCCGCGTTGCGGTCCAGGACCTGCAATGTCCGCGCGACCGTATGGAATTCCTGCCAGCGGGACGCCAACTCGCCCGCATATCGCCGCAGCCGCTCGTCCTCGCCGGCGCGGCGGCAGGTATCGTCGATGCGGCCGCCCAGAAGATCGAGCGCGGCCCCCTCGTCGCGCAGCAGCTTGCGCCCGACGAAATCGACGCCCTGGATGCCCGTCGTCCCCTCGTGGATCGGATTCAGGCGGTTGTCGCGGTAGAGCTGTTCCACGTCGAAGTCGCGGGTGTAGCCGTAACCGCCGTGGATCTGGATGGCGATGTCGCTCGCCGCCAACCCCCATTCCGACGACCAGGTCTTTGCCGCCGGGGTGAGCAGGCCGAGCAGCAATTCGGCACCGCCACGCTCCCGGTCGTCCGGCGCGCTGTCGCGCTCGTCCACCAGCCTCGCGCAATAGAGGTTCAGGGCCAGGGAGCCCTCGGCATAGCACTTCTGGCTCATCAGCATGCGCCTGACATCGGCATGGGCCATGATCGGATCGGGCGCTGCCGATCTGTCCTTGGCGGTGCGCCCCTGCAGCCGCTGCATGGCGTAGTCGACGGAAAGCAGATGGCTGCGCGAGGCGATCGCCGCCGCGCCGAGGCCAACCCCCATGCGCGCCTCGTTCATCATATGGAACATGATGGCCAGGCCCTGTCCGCGCCCGCCGATCAGATAGCCGACCGCCCCTTCCCTGCCGCCCGGGCGGAACCGCCCGCCCTCGCCGAAATTGAGCAGGCAGTTCGCGGTGCCGCGATAGCCCATCTTGTGGTTGAGCCCCGCGACGACGACATCGTTGCGTTCCCCGGGGGCTCCGTCTGTTCCAACGAGCCGTTTCGGGACGAGGAAGAGCGAGATGCCCGCCGTGCCCGCCGGCAGCCGGCCATCGGCATCGGGGATCTTCGCCAGCACGAGGTGGAAGATGTTATCGGTGATGTCGTGGTCGCCGCCCGAAATCCACATCTTGTTGCCGAACAGGCGGAAGCGTTCTCCCAGCGGGTCGTCCTGCTCGAACAGCGCGCGGGTGGCGATGTCGCCGAGCGAGGACCCCGCCTGCGGCTCCGACAGGCACATGGTGCCCAGCACCCTGCCCTCGATCTGCGGCCGCGCGAACGCCTCGATCTGGCCCGGGCTTGCGTGGGCGACCAGAAGCCGGGCATTGGCGATGGTCAGCATGGCATAGGCGGCCGTCGAGATATTGGCCGCCATGAACTGGCCCATGGCGGCCGTCTGCACGACCTCCGGCACCTGGAGCCCGTCCAGTTCGGGCGGGAACGGCGCCGCGAGGAAGCCAGCTTCGATGAATGCCCCGAGTGCAGGCCCGATCTCGGGCAAGACCTTGACGTCCCCGCCCTCGATGCGCGGCTCAATCTGGTCCGAGGCCTTGTAGTGGGGCAGGAAGTGCTCGCTCGCAAGCCGTTCGGCCAGGTCGAGCAGCGCCGTCACCGATCCCCTGTCGTGGCCGGCGAAACGCGAGCGGCCCAGCATGGCCTCCAGCCCGAGCCAGTCGAAAAGCAGGAAATCCAGGTTCGCACGGTCGACCAACCCTGAACTCATCGGATGTGTTGCCCCTTCCTACGGCCCTGGCGACGCTGGCGCGCCTTGTCCGGTGCGCCGCCGGAGACGGCCGGCAGGAAGGGATAGACAAGATTCGTTTGTTGGACAAGCCAACATTTGCACATTTCGGTGCAGACTGTTATCGAGTCTCGGAATACGGAGACCGATAGATGTTCGAGCGGCTGGAAGTCGTTCCCGCCTACAAGACGGTGTGCGAGGCGATCGAGCGGGAGATCATGAGCGGCCGCCTCGGCCCCGGCGACCAGTTGCCGACCGAGACGGAACTGGCCGAGCAGTTCGGCCTGACACGCCATACGGTGCGCGAGGGTCTGCGTATCCTCGAACAGGGCGGGCTTGTGGGCAGGGAAGCGGGCCGCAGGCTCTTCGTGAAGCAGCCGCACTACGCCGAGCTGGCGCCACGCGCGTCACGCGCCCTCGTCATGCAGCGGGTGACCTTCATCGAGCTTTGGGAAGTTTCGATGTCGCTGGAACCGAGCGCGGCGGCGCGGGCAGCCGGGACGGCCACCCCGGCGCAGATAAAGCAACTGGAGGACAATCTGCGCGAGACGGAGGCCGCGCTGGAGGCAGGGCGTTCCGTCGTGCAGTTGGACGTCGCCTTCCATACATTGGTGGCGGAGATCGCTGGCAACAAGGCATTGCTGCTCGCCCGGGAGCCGGTTTCCCAGCTCTTCTATCCGGCGCTGTCAAAACTCTTCGCGCATCCTCAAAACCGCGAAAAGGGCCCACGCCGCCTTGTCGAGGCGCATCGGCACATCATCGCGGCCATCAAGGCCCACGACGTGGGCGAGGCGGAAACATGGATGCGCAGGCACATCGCCGATTTCAGGCGCGGCTACGATAGCTGCGCGTTCGACCTCAACGAGCCCGTCGAACAGGGCACGCTGGACGAGGGTCGCTGACCCGGACACCGGGCACGCCGGACCGCCCGCCTGCCACCTTCAGGCTTCTGATCTTAAGCATATAATTGTCCCGAAACCGGTTCCCGCTTTCGGGCAGCCAAGGCTCTAACCCTGCGGCACCACGATCTCGGCGCGGCGGGGCCGCTCCCCGTCCTTGCCGGGAACCAGCACCACGATGACGCAGACCGCCTGCCCGCCGCGCGTGGCAGGGGAAGCCTTGGCGAGCGTGCCGCCGTTCTGCGCCGCGACCTGCTGGCCGATGGCGTAGCAGTCAGCGGCCACCTTCACCACCGGGCCCTGCTGCTCCGGAAGGGCAAGCGGAAGCGCGCTCGCCTGCGAGGCGGCGAGCGCGGCGGCGCAAAGCGCGAATATGGCCGGCCGGAAACGGGAGAACGGAGTCTTCATGCCTGACGTTCTAGCGGATCTGGGCTGAACGCCGAATGAACATTGGACACAGGCACCCCACGCTCCCCGCTTGGATGCTCTGTACAAGGCATCCCCTGTTCGCCCCCCACTGGCGAAGCGGGCGCATCCTAACCTATTCTTTGCTTGGCCGACAACCTGCCAAAAACGGCGATCAGGCCTGAAATGGCGCTTATCGCCTGAAGCAGAGTCTCGACCAGGGCGGCATTGTCCAGCCCGTCCACCGGCAGGCCGCCCAGTCCGGCCAGGCCGGTCAGGACGGCGATGATGGAGGCCCATATGGTGCGCGACAGATACCAGGGCTTGGTGCCGATCATTGCGGGTTCCTTTCCTTCAAGGTCACGAAAGCTGCAGGCGGCGCTTCGCTGGAACGCCCCAGCCGGCCCGGCCGAGCTGGCGCACGGTCACGTCGATCTCGGCGGGCGGGAGGCCGAAATCCGCCGCGATCGACGCGGACGTGTAAAGCCACGATGCTGCGGCGGAGGTGGCCGTGCGCAGGACCGGGCCATCCGGCGCGGCGATCTCGATGCCGTACTGCTCGGCCTCCTCGCCGAGCGGGATGTCGCTTCCCTCCCACGAATCGCCGCCTATGCGGCTACGGCGCACCCATGACAGGGCCAGATCGCCGCCTTGCCGCCTGGCCTGCAGATGCACTGGCGCGAAGGGCAGCAGGGCGCGCAGCCCGCCGACTTCCGTGCTCTGCGCGAATGCGCCGGTCCAGGGGCCTGAGGGGGCGACGCGCCAGTTCAGCAGCAGGCCGACCTCGGCCGGCAGCAATCCGGCCGGCACGACCGCATTGTCCAGGATGACGAAATCGGTGCCGGCGGCAGCACCCGCCGCCATGGCGTCGCCGGTGCCGAGCTGGCCGCGCAGCAGGCCGCCGAGCCGCCAGACCTGCGGCGCGACCTCATCGGCCGTCTCGAATTGCAGCACCTCCCACGCGCCCGACGCGGAACGCAGCGCAGCCGCATTGGCGCCGTTGAGAAGCTGGAGGCGGCTCACGCTCGCCACCTGCGCGTCGAACAGTTCGACAAGCACGAAACCCGCCTTGTCCAGCCGGCCCTCGAAGCCGGGGCCCAGCGGCTCCACCAGTCGCCCGAGCGCGGCCGGGCGGGGAACCACGGTGCGCGTGGAAAAGCCCGTATCCTCCGGGGACACCGACAGCGTCTGGCTGCGCCAAGGCTTCTGCCAGACCGCGACGCGGAACTGGTCGCGCGCCTCGCCGGAGCCGACCTCGGCCGGCAGGTCGAGGAACAGCGCGTGCGGCTTGCCGACGACTGTTCCGCCATCGTCCGCACCCGGCGCCCCGGGCGGCGGCACGGCATGCCAGGGCGCCGGCACGCCGCGCGTGATCTGCCTGGCGGTAACCTTGCGGACCAGCCCATCCTCGATGCCGGTGACCAGGAATTCCGAGAGGTTCTTCGCTTCCGGCAGCCTTATGACGGCGCCGGGCACGATGTCGGCGCGCGGCTGCGACACCGAGAAGGTGACGATCTCGCGCTGGTACCACGCTCGCTTCAGCCATTCGTCGAGCAGCATGCCGCCCTGGCCCTTCTCCAGCACGCCGGGAAAGCTCATGGCATGCTGGCGGCTGCCCTCCGCGCCGAGGCGAACGGCGCGCACGGAAGCGGCCTGATATTCGACCATCGGGTCGCGGAAGGTCAGCACCGCTTCCGCCGGCAGTTCGTGGTCGGGCGAGCGCACGGTTTCCACCGCCGGCCCGTCGTCGGAGAGCACGAGGTCGGTCACCTGAAGCGCGGCCTCGCCGGTGGCGCCGGCGGTGCGGAAGACGAGCCGCTCGGGCTCCTCGATCACGGCGAGGTCGAAGAGGTCCACCAGCGGCTCCAGCGCCGCCCGCGCCGAGGTCGGATCGTCGAGCACATAGCCCTGCACGGTGCCGTCGGCATTGTCCACCCCTGCCGGCGGCTGGCCGTGGTCGGCCAGCACGGCGTTGATGAGCGAGCCGAGATCGGCGCCGCCCAGCCGCCCGTTCAGCCAATGGCCGAGGTTCCAGTTGCTGCCGTCGGACCACAGGTCGCTGCGCAGCGGAAAGGCCGGAAACGGCCTTGCGTCCCAGGCCCAGAGATAGATGCGCGAAAGGTCCAGCATGCGCCCGCCATAGACCGGCGACAGCGGATTGGCGGCCTCCCGGAAATCGGGGCCGGCCGCATCCCAATGCGCCATGTGGGCTTCCAGGAAGCGGCGGGCGGCCACATCCGAACGCCCACCTGTAGAGAAATAGGGCGAGCCGCCTTCCGACGATTTCGGATCGGGAAACACGTTGGGCTGGTTGGGGCCCTTGTCCACGGCCGGGCAGCCCAGTTCGGTCAGCCAGATCGGCTTGCCGCGCGGCACCCAGCCCGTGGGTTGCGGCTGCTCCACGCCGGCGACGCGGTCGTGGTGCGGGTTGGACCACCAGGACACGATGTCCTTGTAGCGGTACGTCCACGGCTTGCCATGGGCGCCGTCGGTGATCGGCGCGCGGGCACGGCCGAGCCGCGCCTCGGTGCTGGGATAGTACCAGTCGAAACCCTCGCCGCCGGCCACGGCCGCCTTCAATCCGGATGGATCGTACGGTCCGCAGAAGCCGTCCGGATTGCCGCCGGCATGGTCGGCGTCGCGCCAGTCGGAAAGCGGCATGTAGTTGTCGATGCCGACGGCATCGACCGCCGGATGCGACCAGAGCGGATCGAGGTTGAAATAGACGTCGCCGCTGCCGTCGGCCGGGTGGTAGCCGAAATATTCGCTCCAGTCGGCGCCATAGGTGATGCGCGCGGCCGGCCCCAGCACCGCGCGCACGTCCGCCGCCAGTGAACACAGTTCTTCCACGAACGGAAAGTTTCCGGCGCCGTCGCGCAGCCTGGTCAGTCCGCGCAGCTCGCTGCCGATCAGGAAGGCGTCCACGCCGCCGGCCTGCGCGGCCAGATGCGCGTAGTGCAGCACCAGCCGGCGATAGCCCCAATCGTCGGGCGCGCCGGAAAACAGCACGGTATCCGCCGCAGCCGCGAAATCGGCGGGCTGCGCCGCGCCGCAGAAGGCGGCCACCTGGGTGCGCGCCTCCCCGGCCTTGTCGGCGGAGCCTGGCCTGCCCGGCGCGGGATCGCAGGTGATGCGGCCGCGCCACGGATAGGGCGGCTGCGAAGCCCCGCCCTCCGGGTCGGGCAACGCATTGTCGGTCGCAATATCCATCATCATGAACGGGTAGAGCGTGACCGAAAGCCCTCGATCCTTGATCTCGGCGATGGCGTCGAGCACGCTGCGGTCCGAGGGCGTGCCGCCATAGGCCGCGCCACCGTCATGGACCGACACTACCGGCGCCTGCGCACGCGGCAGGCCGGAAACCGTCCATTCGCTGGAAAAGCCGGTCTCGCCGGCATCCGTCACCGCAGGACGCACGCGGCAGGAGCCGGCCCTGAGGTCGTCGCAGAACCAGGTCGAGATCAGCGCCACATGCTCCAGGTTAGGGCAGACGGCCTGCAATTCGTCCAGCGAGGCGGAGATGTCGGTGCCGGCGAACAGCACGTTGCGGTTGACGGCCTGCTCCTCGCCCGGGCGCTGCGTGCGGGTGACGACCACGGGCGAAAGCCCGTATTCGATCGCGCCGGGCAGCAGGGAAACCGCCCTCACCTGCCGGCTCAGGCGGCCGATCGGGCGGATGACCTCGAATTGCAGTTGCGGGATGCGGTTGCCGTAGTCGCCGACGTCGAAACGGTCGAGCACGACATAGGCGACGCCGCGATAGGCAGGCGCGTTGCCCTCGCCCTGCTTGGCCTCGATCAGCGGATCCTGCGGCTGGTCCTCGCTGCCTTGATAGATGCGCAGCTCGACGCTTTCCCGGTCGATCTCGCGTCCGTCCGCCCAGATGCGGCGGATGCCCGCGATCTCGCCCTCGCACAGCGCGAAGGCGACATTCGCATAATAGGTGTATTCCATGACGCGCGGCCCCAGCTTGCCCTGCCGGCGGGTCTCGCTGCTCTCCTCGAAGCGGGTGGCCCAGATCAGGATGCCGCCCATGCGCGCGGTGCCGTAGACGCGCGGCAGCGACACGCCCTC
>DAOKZN010000005.1:0-28587 GCA_035325625.1 Mesorhizobium sp.
CTCGAAAGCATGATGTGGAACCGCGGCTATCTGTCGGCCGACCAGATGGCGGGCGCCTTCCAGCTCCTGCGCACCAACGACCTGATCTGGTCGCGGCTGGTGCGCGATTACCTGATGGGCGAGCGCATGCCGATGACCGACCTGATGGCATGGAACGCCGATTCCACCCGCATGCCCTACCGCATGCACGCCGAATATCTGCAGCGGCTCTATCTCGACAACGAGCTGGCGGCCGGACGTTTCGTGGTGGACGGCCGCCCTGCCGCGCTCCGCAACATCCGCCTCCCCATATTCGCCGTCGGCACCGAGCGCGACCATGTGGCGCCCTGGCGCTCGGTCTACAAGGTTCACTACCTCACCGACACCGACCTCACCTTCGTGCTGGCGAGCGGCGGCCACAATGCCGGCATCGTCAGCGAGCCGGGGCATCCGAACCGGCACTTCCGCATCGCCAAGCGCTGCTGCGACGGCATCTGCCTCGGGCCGGATGAATGGGCGGAAGCCGCGACCGCCTATGGCGGATCGTGGTGGACGGTATGGCAGGACTGGCTGGCCGGCCATTCCGGTCCGGAGAAGGTGGCGCCGCCGGCCATGCCCGGCAAGGGCGGCGCGCTCCCCGACGCGCCCGGCACCTACATATTCCAGCGATGACGTTCCAGGCGGCCGCGCGCCGTCAAATCGGCGGGCCAAAACAGCGGGCCAACATAGCAGGCTTGACGCGGATCAAAGCCGGACCGCGTCATTCGCTTCAGAATGTCTGTCAGTTCAATGCGGACATCGGAACGCAGCCATGCAAGTCGAACCGCAAATCCGGTTTCGCGGAATGGAGCCCTCTCCGTCGGTGGAGGAGGTGGTGCGCGAGAGGATCGGCCGGCTCAGCCGTTTCCATGATCGGATCACGTCCTGCGCGGTGGTGATCGAGGCGCCGCATCGGCACGGCCGCCAGGGCAAGATCTATCGCGTGCAGGTCGACATCACCGTGCCCGGCGCAGAGATCGTGACGGGCAAGACCCAGCAGGACAATCATGCGCACGAGGATGTCTACGTCGCCATTCGCGACAGCTTCGACGCGGCGCAGCGCCAGCTTGAGGACATCGTGCGCAAGAAGAGCGGCTATCGCGTGAAGCCGCATCCCGAAACGCTGCGCGGGAAGATCACGCGGCTGATGCCCGGCGAGGGCTACGGCTTCATCGTCGGGCAGGACGGGCGCGAATTCTTCTTCCGCCGCGAGAGCATGGCGTCGGACAGGCAATGGTCCATGCTCGCCGAAGGCACCGAAGTCCGGTTCTCCGAGCATGAAGGGGACAAAGGCCCCCATGCCTCGTCCGTGGCCATCGCTTGAGCGCGTGAACGATCCATCTTTGCATCGAGGAGCAGATCATGAGCAGCGGGCATCCTTCATTCGATCACACCGTCCAGGACGCGAACCTCTGGCTCAAGGCCGTCGCCGCGCAGCTCCACTTCGAAGAGCGGCGCCATGCCTACAGCGCCCTGCGCGCCGTGCTGCACGCCCTGCGCGACCGGCTGCAGACGCAGAACGCGGTCAACTTCGCGGCGCAACTGCCGATGGTGATCCGCGGGCTCTACTACGAAGGCTGGCGATGCGACGAGAAGCCTTCGGACGACGACACGGTCGACGAATTCTGCGCCACGGTGAAAAATGGGCTGCCGCCCCAGTTCCCGATGGACGCGCGCACGCTCTCGCGCGGCGTGTTCCAGGTCATCTTCGACCGACTGGACCCCGGCGAGACCGCCAAGGTGATCGGCCAGCTTCCGGTAGCGCTGCGCAGCCTGTGGCCAGAAGCGGCGCGGCGCGCGTCGTAAGGCCCGTTCGCACGGCAGGATGGACAAGCCATGAAGACGCCCACGACCTGGATCTTGATAGCGGACGGAGCACGCGCCCGCGTCATGCGGGGCCTGGAAACCGGCGGCGAGGACGCGGACCGCCAGGACGACCTGGTCTTCGAGATCGACCACAAGCAATTGCGCGAGATCATGTCGGACCGGCCCGGCCGCAGCTTCGCGTCGGAAGGGGCGCGGCGTTCCGCCATGGAATACCGTTCCGACCCGGTGCAGGAGCAGGAGGCGGAGTTCGCCCGCATGCTGCTGGAGCAACTGGAGCAGCGCCATGCCGCGCATGAGTTCGACCGGCTCGTGATCGTGGCGGAGAAGCGGATGCTAGGCGTCATCCGCCGCGAGCTTCCGCCAGCGCTCCGCCGGATCGTCGCCGGAGAGGTCGCAAAGGACCTGACCAAGCTGCCCGCGCAGAAGCTGCGGGAAGCGATCGCCAATCTGAAGATAGGCCGGCACGGCGGGGACTGATCCCGCGGGAAGGGCAAGAGAACGGCAATGCGACACATTCTGCTCGCAACGGATGGTTCTGAGAGCGCCGACCGCGCGACTGAGGCGGCTGCAAGCCTGGCGCTGGCCATGGGCGGCCGGCTGTCCATCCTCACGGTCGAGGGCAGCGTGACCGAAGACATGAAGCAATTTGCCAGGGTGGAAGGCAATATCGCCGACGCCGTCGAGGAATTTGCGGGCCAGATCCTGAAACGGGCCAGGGACCGCGCCGAGAAAGCCGGGGTTCCGGCCGTCGACACGCAGGTCGGCTGGGGCGACCCCGCCGAAGTCATCATAGACAAGGCCAGGCGCGAGAAGACGGATATGATCGTCGTCGGCCGGCGGGGACAGGGAAGGCTTGCAGGGTTGCTGTTGGGAAGCGTTTCGCAGAAACTGGTCAGCCTCGCTCCCTGTATCGTCGTCGTCGTGCCCTGAGCCCGATCGTCTCCATCCAACACGTGCGCGGGAACCTGCCGATGAACATCGTGATGTTCACCAACACGTTCAGGCCGCATGTGGGAGGGGTCGCGCACAGCGTGTCCTGGCTGGCGGAGAGCCTGCTCGGCGCCGGCCACGACGTGCTGGTGGTGGCGCCGGAATTCTCCGGCTCCACCGAGGACGAGGCGGGGGTGATGCGCATTCCGGCGGTGCAGAACTTCCGCGGCAGCGACTTTTCCGTTCCCATCCCGCTGACCCGCTCGCTGGACCAGGCGCTGGCCGACTTCAGGCCCGACCTCGTCCATTCGCATCACCCCTTCCTGCTCGGCGACGCGGCGCTGAGGGCTTCCGCCTCCTTCGACATTCCGATCGTCTACACCTACCACACGCGCTACGAGCTCTACGGCCACTATGTCGCGCAGGACGCTCCGGCGCTGCAGCGCCTCGTGCTCAGTCTGGCGCTCGGCTATTGCGATCTCTGCGACACCGTCATCGCGCCGAGCAGAAGCATGGCGAACTTCCTGATCGAGCATGGGGTCAAGACGCCGGTGAGCGTCATCCCGACGGGCATCGAGATCGCCAGGTTCGACGGCGGTAACGGGCGCAAGGCCCGGGCGGTCGCCGGCATCCCCCGGGACGCGTTCGTCGTCGGCCATGTCGGCCGTCTCGCTCCGGAAAAGAACCTCGACTACCTCGCGCAGGCGATGCGCCGGTTCCTGAGCGTCGAGAAGGAGGCGCATTTCCTCGTCGTCGGCGACGGGCCGATGAGAGCGCCGATGAAGCAGCTATTCGCCGCGTATGGTCTTGCCGGCCGTGTCCACCTGACCGGCGCCAGGGAGGGCGATCGCCTCGCGGCGCTGTATGCGGCGATGGACGTCTTCGTGTTCTCCTCCCATTCCGAGACGCAGGGGCTGGTGCTTGCCGAAGCGATGGCCGCCGGCGTGCCGGTCGTCGCGCTGGACGCGTTCGGCGCCCGCGAAGTGGTGCGGGACCGCCTGAACGGCCGGCTGCTTGCCGCGGATTCGCCCGAGCAGCGGTTTGCCGAAGCGGTGCATTGGGTGAGCAACCTCCAGATAGGGGAACGGCGGAAGCTGCGCCGGGCCGCGCGCCATACGGCGGCGCTGTTCAGCCGCCAGCGTGCCCTGGCGCGGACACTGGACCTCTATGGCTCCCTGGTGTCGGCGCAGGCCAGGTTCAGGACGGTGGAGGAAGGCCCCTGGCAGACGGCGAGGCGGCGGCTGGAGCAGGAATGGAAAATCCTGCGCAACGTCGCCCACGCGGTCGGCGACGCCGTCCTTCCCGAGCCGGCCGCGGCGGAGCTGGAGGAGGAGAGCCGCCTGCCGGCCGGCCCGTCATGACGCTTCCGGGGCCGCCCTTCCGGAACCTCGGGCAGCCGGCATGAGCGCGCTGGCATGGTGCTTCCTGGGTCTCGTCGCGCTGGTCGCCGGCGCAGAGATGGTCGTGCGCGGCGGGTCCCGGCTTGCCGGGCTCATCGGCATCCCGCCGATCCTCATCGGTCTCACCATAGTGGCGGTGGGCACCAGCACGCCCGAGCTCGCCGTGGGCATCGAAGCGGCCCTGCACGGCAACGGCTCGCTGGCCGTCGGCAACATCGCCGGCACCAATACCCTCAACATCCTCTTCATCCTGGGCCTGAGCGCCCTCCTGATGCCGCTGTCGCTGGAGATGCGTACCCTGCGCTTCGACCTGCCGGTCATGACGGTCGCCGCGCTGGCGCTGCTGGCCATGGCCTGGAACGGCGTGCTGACGCGCGTCGAAGGCGCGCTGCTCGTCGCGGGCGGCATCCTCTACACGGGCGCCATCATCCGCTGGGCGCGGCGCGAAAGCCGGGCGGTCATCGCCGAGTTCTCCAAGGAATATCCGGTTCCGCCTCCCAATGGCGGGCTGCGCAAGGCCGGCCCGAGCCTGTCGCTCCTCGTCGCCGGCATCGTCGTCATCGTCATCGGCGCCGACTGGCTGGTCGCGGGCGCGGTCGATCTCGCGCGGATGATAGGCGTGTCCGACGCCTTCATCGGGCTCACGGTCGTCGCCATCGGCACCTCGTCGCCCGAGCTTGTGACGACCGTCGTCTCCACCCTACGGCAGGAGCGGGACATCGCCGTGGGCAATCTGATCGGCAGCAGCGTCTACAATATCCTGTTCATCCTCGGCATGACCGCCATGGCGCCCGCAGGCGGCATCGTCGTCGAACCGGCGCTGATCCACGTCGACATCCCGGTCATGAGCGCCGCCGCCATTGCCTGCATCCCGGTCTTCCTGAGCGGCAGGCGCGTCTCGAGGGCCGAAGGCGGGGCATTCGTGGTCGCCTATCTGGCCTATCTGACCTACCTGGTGGTTGCCCGCGGGTGAGAAAGGCCGGAAGCTGAAATGACGAAGGCCAGCGCATGACGACCGTCGATCCCGTGCCGCCCGTCCCGGCGGAGCCGTATCGCGACACCGCGGCCGCCGTCCTGTCGGCGCTGGCGGTCGATGCCGACGCCGGCCTGAGCGCGGCTGAAGCGCAGGCAAGGCTCGCACGGTTCGGCAAGAACAGGCTGAGGAGGCAGCCGCGCAAGCCGGCATGGCGCCGGTTCCTCGGCCAGTTCACGGACGTGCTCGTGCTGCTGCTGATCGCCGCCGCCGCGGTCTCCGTCATGCTGTGGCTGGCCGACCGCGAGTCGGCCCTGCCCTATGAGGCGATCACCATCCTCTGCATCGTGCTTCTCAACGCCGTCATGAGCTATCTCCAGCAGGCCCGCGCCGAGGAGGCGTTGCGGGCGCTGCGCCGGATGGCTGCACCGCGGGCGACCGTCATCCGCGGCGGCGCGAGGCTGACCGTCGAAGCGGACCTGGTCGTGCCGGGCGACGTCGTCATTGTCGAGGAAGGCGACACCGTGCCGGCGGACGCGCGGCTGATCGAGGCCCCGGCGCTGCAGGTGGCGGAGGCCTCGCTGACCGGAGAGAGCACGCCGGTGTCGAAGCTCACGGCGCCGGTGGCGGGGCCGGTCGCGGTCGGCGACCGGCGCAACATGATCTTCAGCGGCACCTCGGTGACGCGCGGGCGCGGGGCGGCGGTCGTCACGGCCACGGGCATGCGGACGGAGATGGGCCGGATCGCCGGCATGCTGGAAACGGCGCCCGACGAGGCCACCCCCCTCCAGGTGGAGCTCGACCGCGCCGGGCGCATTCTCGGCATGGTCGTCATCGCCATCGCGGTGACGATCGTCGGCGCCATCCTGCTGGTTTCCGACGTCCGTGACCTGTCGGGCCTGTTCGATGCGCTCATCTTCGGCGTCGCGCTCGCCGTGGCCGCCGTGCCGGAGGGCCTGCCGGCGGTCGTCACGGCGGTGCTGGCGCTCGGCGTCCAGCGCATGGCCGGGCGCAACGCCATCGTCCGCCGCCTGGCGGCCGTCGAGACGCTGGGGTCGGCGGACGTCATCTGCTCCGACAAGACCGGGACGCTGACCCGCAACGAGATGACGGTGCGGCAGGTGGTGACGGCGAGCGGCACCGCGCGCTTCGGCGGCACCGGCTATTCGCCCCAGGGCAGCATCGAGCTGGATTCCAATGGGAACACCGAAGCGGCACTGCGCGCCGAAGCCTGGCGCACCCTTGTCGCGGCAGGCTGCGCCAACAACGCCGTGCTGGTCGAGCGCGACGGCGGATGGGCCGTCGAAGGCGATCCGACCGAGGGCGCGCTGAGCGTGGCGGCCCGCAAGGCGGGGCTCGACCAGGAGGCCCTCGACGGCCGCTTCGCGCGCATCGGCGAGATTCCGTTCTCGTCGGAGCGCAAGCTGATGAGCACGATCCATGCCGACGCCGAGCGGCAGCGGGGGCTGCGCATCTTCACCAAGGGCGCGCCGGATATCCTGCTGGAAAGATGCACCCACGAGCTGGTGGGCACCGCCGCGAGACCGCTGACGGCGGCGCGCCGCGCCGAGATCCTGCGAGCCAACGAGACGCTGACGGCACAGGCCCTGCGCACGCTCGGCGTGGCCTTCCGCACGCTGGACGACGCGGAGGGGCCGCGGCACGAGGAAATGGAGCGGGGGCTGGTCTTCCTCGGCCTCGTCGGGATGATCGACCCGCCGCGTGCCGAGGCGCGCGAGGCGGTGGCGCGCGCCAGGGCCGCCGGCATCCGGCCGATCATGATCACCGGCGACCATCCGGGAACCGCAATGGTGATCGCCCGCGAACTGGGCATCGCGCAGGAGGACGCAGCGGTTTCCGGCGCCGAGATCGAAAGGATGCGGGACGACGAGCTCGACCGCGTGGTGCGCAGCGTCTCCGTCTATGCGCGGGTGGACCCGGCCCACAAGCTGCGGCTCGTCACCGCGCTGCAGCGGCAGGGCGCCACCGTCGCCATGACCGGCGACGGGGTCAACGACGCGCCGGCCCTCAAGGCGGCCGACATCGGCATCGCCATGGGCATCACCGGCACCGACGTTTCCAGGCAGGCCGCCGACATCGTGCTCGCCGACGACAATTTCGCCTCCATCGTGGCCGCGGTAGAGGAAGGGCGCGTGATCTTCTCCAACATCAGGAAATTCCTGCGCTACCTGCTTTCCTCCAATGTCGGCGAGGTCATGACGATGTTCTTCGGCGTGCTGCTCGCCGGAACGATCGGGCTATCGCAGGACGGCAACGGGCTCGTGCTGCCGCTTCTGGCCACCCAGATCCTGTGGATCAACCTCGTCACGGACGGGGCGCCGGCCCTGGCGCTCGGCGTCGATCCAGCCACGGGGCGCGCGATGAGGCACCCGCCGCGCCCGCGCGGCGAAGCCATCGTGACGCCACGCATGTGGGTCGGCATCGTCTTCGTCGGCATGGTCATGGCTGCCGGAACGCTGGCTGTCCTCGACGCCTCGCTGCCCGGCGGCCTCATCGAGGGAACCGGCTCGACCCGCTACGGGCAGACCATGGCCTTCACGACGCTGACGCTGTTCCAGCTCTTCAACGTCTTCAACGCGCGCTCCGACACGCGCAGCGCCTTCGACGGGCTGTTCGCCAATCGCTGGCTGTGGGGCGCGGTCGGGTTGTCGCTCTGCCTCCACGCCGCCGCGATCTACACGCCCTTCCTGCAGGAGGCCTTCTCAACCGTGAGCCTGAGCCCTGCCGACTGGCTGTGGTGCATTGCGGCCGCAAGCTCCGTGCTCTGGCTGCGGGAGCTGGAAAAGGGCCTGTCTGCATGGGTGAAGGGCCGACGGGGAGGGGCGCCGGCCGGATAGGACCGACCGGACCGGCAAACGCGGCTCCCGCCACGTTCGGCCCGTCATGCGGCGGTGGCGCTCGCCGTCCGCGCCTGTTCCGTTCTTCCCAGGGCCTGGTCTCCCGAGAGAAGAAGCCGGGCGAGCTGGGAGGCGGCCTGGCCGGCGCGCTCGCGCACGCCGGGATCGGTTATGCGGCCGTCCAGGAATTCATGATCGCTGGCATATACCGATGTCGGCACCGTCAGCGCGGAGAAGAACCCGAAGAGCGGGCGCAACTGATGCTCCACGACGAGGCTGTGCCGGTGCCCGCCGCCGGTCGCGCCGACGACAACGGGCTTGCCGGCAAGGCTTTCCGGCGAGACGAAGTCGAACAGATGCTTGAAAAGCCCCGCATAGGAACCCTTGTAGACGGGCGACACGGCGATCAGCGCGTCCGCATTTTCGATGTCCTCGATAATGGCGAGCGCTTCCGGCGAAAGCTCCTCGCGCGTGAACGCGGCCCCGAGCCCGGGGCCGGCGTCGATCAGGTCGTAGCTTTTCACCACCACCTCTATCCTTTCGGCGGCGGCCTGCGCCACGGCTTCGGCAAGCGAGCGCGAGCGCGACGGCCGGCGCGTGCTGCCGGATAGCGCAACGATGCGGGGAAGCCTGACATGCATGATTGAAACCTTTCCTGTCCTATTCCGCAGCGAGCGGCGCCGCGATGCGGTCGTATCTTGAAACATGGTCCGGCACGGGCGCCTCGCCGGTGGCGATGTCGCCGTCCTCGCTGACGCCGAGGCCTTCCAGAAGCGCCCGCCGAAGCCTGATGAACCGGGCGTCGGCCCTGTTGCGGGGCCTTGGCAGCGCCACATCGAAGGTTCTGGCGATGCGGCCGGCCTCGACCAACAGGATACGGTCGGCGAGCAGGATCGCCTCATCGACGTCGTGGGTGACGAAGAGCGTCGTCAGGCGGTGCTGCTCGACCAGCGCCGCGACCTGTTGCTGCATCTTCAGCCGCGTCAGGGCGTCCAGCGCCGCAAAGGGCTCGTCCAGAAGAAGAAGTTTCGGCGTCCGCACCAGCGCGCGCGCAATGGCCACGCGCTGCGCCTCGCCGCCCGACAGCGTCAGCGGCCAGGCGTCGGCGCGCGGCAGCAGGTTGACCTCGTCCAGGGCGGCCAGCGCGCGCTTGCGCAATTCCCTCCGGTCGCCGCGAAGGCCGAGGACGACATTCTCCCAAACCAGCTTCCACGGAAGCAGCCGCGCGTCCTGAAAGACGATCGAGCGGTTTTCCTCGATATGGACCTCGCCTTCCGCGCCCCGGTCGAGGCCGGCGATGATCTTGAGCAGGGTAGACTTGCCGCAGCCGCTGGCCCCGACGATGACGAGGAACTCGCCTTCCTCGATCTCGAGGTCGATATCGGACAGGACCCGGCGGTCGCCGAAGGTGCGGCTCACATTCCGGAGCGCGACCCCCGAAGACAGGACTTCGGACATGAACTAGCCTCCTTGGAACGACCGCTGCCAGCGCAGGGCGCGTGTTTCGATGAGCCGCACGACGGCGTCCGCCAGGATTCCGATGATCGCGTAGACCGCGAGCACCATCATGATGACGGAGGTCTGCGCCAGCTCGCTCGCCTTGATGATGAGCCATCCCAGGCCGGAGGTGGCGTTGATCTGCTCGGCGATGACCAGCACCAGCCAGGCGATGCCGAGGGAGTAGCGCAACCCGATCAGCGCATTGGGCAGCGCCGCGGGCAAGATGATGTCGCGGA
The DNA here is from genome assembly GCA_035325625.1 of Mesorhizobium sp. Taxonomy (GTDB): domain Bacteria; phylum Pseudomonadota; class Alphaproteobacteria; order Rhizobiales; family Rhizobiaceae; genus Mesorhizobium. Next base: position 9,743 of record DAOKZN010000005.1, read on the forward strand.
TCAGCTCCCAGCGCGTGAGACCATAGCTCTGGCCAAGCTCGACGAGACGCTCCTCGACGCCGCGAATGCCCTTGAAGACATTGAGATAGATGGGGAAGAACGTGCCCAGCGCCACCAGCAGGATGCGCGGCGTCTCGCCCAGCCCGAACCACAGGATGAACAGCGGCACCAGGCCGAGGAAGGGAAGCGTGCGAATGGCCTGGATGGTGGAATCGAGCGCGTCCTCGCCCAGCCTCGAAAGGCCCGCCGCCAGCCCCGCCAGCAGGCCGAGCGAGCCGCCCAGCACAAGGCCGAGCAAGGCGCGCACCAGAGATATCCAGAGGCTTTCAAAAAGCTGGCCGTTCACCGCCAGCCGCCAGAGCGCGACGACGATATCGACCGGCGAGGAACTGAAGCGGCGGTTGATGACACCGTAGCTGGCAAGAACCTGCCAGACGACGAGCAGGAGCACCGGCACGAAAAGGCGGCGCACCACCCGCGGCACCTGCCTTCTGCCGGAGGCGGGGTAGGAAGTCGTTGCTAGGGACATGCGGCTCACATTTCATTGACGTCACCGTCAAGCCTAGGGGAGCGCGGCCGTCATCTGAAGGGAGCCGGTCCCTTCGCGCATGACATTTAGTAGAGTATTTTTATAGGCATTATCGCTTTTTGGAAAAGCATTACCTCCCAAGGCCATATGCCGGCGTGGCTTAATCCGGCTCCAATTCCACGGAGCAGATTTTCATGACACTTCCAAAGTTGCTGCGCAGCGCCGCCACCGCCGTCGCGTTCGCGATGTCGCTTTCGCTGGCGGCGCCGGCACGAGCCGACGACGCCAAGACCCTGCGCGTCGGCACCTTCACCCTGTTCGGCGTCGCCTCGACCTTCGAGCAGGCCGGCCACGACAAGGTCGGCGACATACGCTTCGAGATCATCCCCTTCACGTCGGGCGTCGTCGGCCTGATCGCTGCGATCAACGCCGGCGAGATCGACGTGGCCGAGATGGGCGAGGTCGGCCCCGTGGTGGCGCAGTCGGCGGATGTCGAGGCGCAGATCATCGCCGCCACCGAACCGTGGCGCATCGGCGAGGCGCTGATCGTCGCCGGCGATTCGCCGATCCGCTCGATCGAGGATCTCAAGGGCAAGAAGATCTCTTATTCGCGCGCCACCAACGGCCAGTGGGTGGTCAACAAGGCGCTCCAGAAGGCGGGCATCGACATTTCCGAGGTGGAGTCGGTCTTCCTGCCGGCCGGAACCAACACGCTTTCCGTGCTGCAGGCCGGGCAGATCGACGTGGCGGTGGCGATCGACGCCACCCTGTCGGCCTACGAGGCGCAGGGCGCCCGCCGTCTGGTCAATGCCGGCGATGTCGGCGTCGACAACTCGCTGTTCTTCCTCGCTTCCAGGAACGCGATCGAAAACAAGAAGGAAGCCATCGGCGCCTTCGTCAAGCAGCTCGAAAACCATCTCGCCTGGGCCAACGAGAACCAGGAAAAGCATGCCGGCTTCGTCGCCGAACTCCTTGGCCTCGATCCCGAGGTGACGCTCGCTGTCGAGCGCAATCGCCCGAAGAAGCTGCAGCCGATCCGGCCGGAGCTCATTCCGAGCAACCAGGCGATCGCCGACGAGCTTTTCCGCCAGAAGGTGATCGAGAAGGCGATCAAGGTGGATTCGAGCTTCAACTACGATTTCAACGAATTCATCCCCTGACGCCTGCCCCCGACACCTGCCCCTGACACCCGCCCCTGACACCCGCCGGCGAGGATGCGCAAGTCGCGCCTCCTCGCCTCACGTCCAACCGGAGAACTGCCATGTCCAATTCCAGCCCCCTTGCGCACCGGCCCCTGCAGACCGGCCATCCGCTGCGCTTCGGCATCTGGGCGCCCTATCGCGGCCAGTGGGTGGTTGGCGAAAACGACCATCTGGTCGTCGATTTCGACTTCAACCGCGAGGTGATCCAGAGTGCCGAACGCGCCGGGTTCGACACGGTGCTGATCGCGCAGCACACCATCAACCCCATCGACGCCGCCGAGGAGATCCTGGAAGCATGGACGGCGGCGGCCGCCGCCGCGGCCGTGACCGAGCGCATCGAGATCATAGCGGCCATCAAGCCGCGGCTCTATCACCCGGCGGTGCTGGCCAAGATGGCGCTCGGCATCGAGGACATCAGCCACGGCCGCTTCGCCATCAACTTCGTCAACGCCTGGTTCAAGCCCGAACTGGAGCGCTCCGGCATCGGCTTTCCCGAGCATGACGAGCGCTACGCCTATGGCGGCGAATGGCTGCGCATCGTCAAGGCGCTCATCGAAGGCCGGGAGGTGAGCGTCGACGGCCCCAACTTCAGGCTCGACCGCTTCAGGCTGGCGCCGCGCTCGCGCTACCGCGACCGCCCGGTCATCTATGCCGGCGGCGAATCCGAGCCCGGCCTTAGGCTGGTCGACGAGCTGGCCGACCATTGGCTCATCAACGGGCGCCCGCTGGAAGACGTGGTGCCGTTGGTCGACAACGTTCTTTCGCGGCGCGCGCCCGGCCGCCCGCCGCTCGGGCTCGGCGTGACCGGCTTCGTGCTGGCGCGCGAGACCGACGAGGAAGCAGAAGCCGAGGTCGAGCGCCTGCTGGCCATTCAGGAGCCGTTCTTCGCCGCCCGGCGCGAGCAGATGAAGGGCAATATCGACGACAAGGCGGAAGCCCTGAAGGTCGGCTTCAAATATCCGAACAAGCCGATGATCGGCGCCAATGGCGGCACGCTTCCGGGCTTCGTCGGCAGCTACGACACCGTCGCCCGGCGCCTCGCCCAGTTCCACGGCATCGGCATCTCCACCTTCATGCTTTCCTTCTTCCCGCTGATCGCGGAGCAGGAGCGCTTCGCCGAACATGTAATTCCCCGCGCCCGCGCCCTCGTGGCGGGCCAGGCGCTCGCCAAGGCAAGCTGAGTCCGGGGCGCCCCGCCCGGACTGCTCACAGATACAGGAGATTGCGTTGACAGCTTCATCAGTCCTGCGCGCGGACCGAGCGTCCGCCACGCCGGCCCACATCGTCCAATCCGACGCCGAGGCACTGGAGATCGTAAGCCGGCTTGCCGCCAAGTTCCGCAAGGGAGCGCAGGAGCGCGACCAGAACCGCATCCTTCCCGCGGCCGAGATCGAGGAACTCACCCGCAACGGCATATTCGGCGTGGCCGTGCCGAAGGAGTTCGGCGGCGCCGGCGTTTCCGCCCGCACCATTGCCGACATATTCCGGATACTGTCCGACGCCGACCCGAGCATCGGCCAGATCCCGCAGAACCATTTCTGCTGGCTGCCGCTGTTCTCCAACGGGACGCCGGAGCAGGAAGCCTTCTTCTACGGCCGCATCCTGGCCGGCGACCGCATCGGCAACGCCCATTCCGAGGATACGCGCAAGCGTCCGGGCGACTATGAGCACAAGCTGGCCCGCGTGCCGGGCGGCTGGCGCATCACCGGCCGCAAATACTATTCCACCGGCGCGATCTTCGCCCAGTGGATACCCTTCATCGGTCAGGACGAGCAGAACAACCAGCTCATGTTCTTCGTCGACGCAAGCAGCGACGGCGTGACGGTGGTGGACGACTGGCGCGGCATGGGCCAGCGCACCACGGCCAGCGGCACCACCATTTTCGATGACGTGTTCGTGCCGGATGCCAACGTCTTCCCCTTCGCCTCCGACAAGCCGAGCAATCGCGGGCGCATGCTGCTGGCCAGCCTCATCCACGCAGCCATCGACCAGGGCATCGCCGAGGCGACGCTGGCGGACGCCAAGCACTACATCCTCAACCACAACCGTCCGTGGATCGACAATCCCTACGAGGAACACGCCAGGGAGCCCTTTGTCGTGAAGGAGTTCGGGGAGCTGGCGGTCGCCGTGCGCACCGCCGGCATCTCACTGCGGCATGCGGCCGATCTGGTAGACGTCGCCCATTCGACGCGGACCGAGAGCGACGTTCTGGAGGCGCGGCTGGCCATCGCCGATGCGCGGCTGAACTGCGGCGCCGCGGCGACCAGGGTCGCCGACCAGTTCTTCCTGCTGACCGGCGCGCGCGCCACGCTGGAGAAATACGGCCTCGACCGGCACTGGCGCAATGCCCGCACCCATTCGCTCCACGACCCCTTCCGGTGGAAGCTCTACCATCTCGGCAACTATCACCTGAACGGCGTGGTGCCCGGCCCGCGCAGCTACATCTGAGGTCAGACCATGCCGACACGCCCTTCCGTCATCGACTTCCACACCCATTATCTGCCCGCGGGCTTCGCGATCGGCGCGATCAGCCAGGGTTCCGCGCAAAACCGCGCGCGCTGGGAGGCCATCGCCCGTCGCATCTCCGACCGGCAGGCGCTGCTTGAGGACATCGAGGCCGGCGACCTTGCCGGGCGGGTCGTCAACAGTCCGACAGCACTGCTGGAAACCGACGCCGGCCGTCTGCCGGACGGTATCCACGAGCGGCTGAACGAGAAGCTCGCCGAGCTGGTTTCAGCCAATCCGGGCAAGCTATACGGCCTTGCCAGCGTCGACACCTTCGGCGGCGAGACGGCAGCGCGCCAGCTGGAGCACGCCATAAGGCATCTCGGCCTGCAGGGCGTGTTCGTCGACAGCGCCAAAGGCGAACTCTTGCTCGACGCGCCGCAGGCACGACCGGTCCTGGAGGCAGCGGCCGAGCTGGGGGTCCCCGTCTTCGTCCACCCCGTCAATCCGCCGGGGCTGACGGCGCAGCTCGCCAGATTTCCGCGCCTCGGCGTCCTGCATGCCCGCGGCACCATCAACGGCGCCAGCCTCATCGCCCTGATCGAAGGCGGCGTGCTGGAAGCCCTGCCGCGCCTCAACGTGGTGGTGACGGCGCTGGCGGTCGGCGGCATCCTGCTGGCCTCCACCTTCGACAAGGGCGAAACGGGCCGCCCCCATGCCCGCGAACTGCTGAAGCGCCAGGTCTATGCCGAGACGATGGGCCTCGATGCCGTGCTGCTGCGCGCGCTTGCCGATACGCTGGGCACCGATCATCTGGTCGCCGGCAGCGACTGGCCGATCGTCAGCACCGGGCCGATCGCGGGCCGCCTGTTCTCCGCGCTCGACGCGGCCGGGTTCTCCGACACGCAGGCCGCCGCCATCTCCTCCGGAACGGTTCTGAAGCTGCTCGGGACGGCAAGGCCGTAGCCACTTTCGGTTCGGCACCGCCGGACCGACCTGACGACAGCAAAAACGTCCGATCGACGGCGGGTGCGCAGGCACCCGCCGAAGGTATTCCGGCGCGCTGCATCAAGCCGGTGCGGATGACGATGCCTTCGACAACGGTCTCCGGCAAACCGCCGCGTAGATCTGCGAACAGTTCGGGCTCCACGCGACAGGCGCCGACTCGGACTTAGACAGCCAGTCCCCTGATGGCCCGGCAAGCCCACGCCTTTTGAATTCCCACAAGAACAAATTCTCCGAGGAAGCCGTCGCGCCGACCCGTCATGGGCCAGCCGATCCCGGAAGGGCGGCTACTCCTCCCGCAAGCAGCGGATCGGCTCCTGAAGCCTACGAGGTCGCTCGCGACCCGTCCCGAATCCCGAGTGCCGGTCAGCCGCAGCCAAAATCAGTGTCCAAGATGCTGATCTTTTTTCCGCTTTCCGCCGGCCACGGAAAAAGCGTTTCCCTCTACCCCCACGGCCACAAAACGTCAGTCCTTCGGCTCCTGACTTTTATTTTCTATAAAATCCATATTATTACTTGATTGGAAGCGCCATGCGACCGCTCCGGAACCGACATCTGGCCGCCGATGGGCCGCAGCCTTTGCAGGCTGCCGGCCCGGCATCGCCCCAGGTGCTCGACAGGCTGCCGCGCAGGCCGCTCGATATCCGCCCGTCTTTCCTGCTTCAGCGGCTCGCCGCCACGGCGGTCGCGGTTCTGGGGTCGATCTCGCTGGTGTTCTGCCTGGTCTTTGCGACCGGAAGCCCGGCCACGCTGCTGGCCGGCGCGCAGGCGAGCCGCGAGGACATCGCCGCGCTGAACGCGCTCTACGGCTTCGATCGGCCGATCTACGAGCAGTATGGAAGCTTTCTCCTCCATGCGATGCGCGGCGAGTTTCCCCACTCTCTTCGCTTCGACATTCCCGCATTCGAGGTGCTGGCGCCCGCCATCCCGTTGACCCTGCTGCTGGTGTCGTCGGCCCTGGTCGTCGGCGCCGTGACCGGGCTTGCGGTCGGCCATCTTGCCGCCACCGCTTCGAGCCGCCTTCTGCGCGAAGGGCCGCTGGCGCTGCTGACGGTGGTGCAATCGACGCCCGTTTTCGTCACCGGCATCCTCGCGGTGCTGCTGTTCTCGCTCACGCTCGGCTGGTTCCCCACCGGGGGCAGCGGCAGCCTGCGCCATCTCGTCCTTCCGGCTCTGACGCTTTCGCTGCTGATCGCGCCACCGGTGGCGCGCCTGTTCCGGACCAGCCTGCTGCAGCAGCGCGACAAGGACCATGTGCGCACCGCCTTGTCCAAGCAGATCTCCCGCACCCAGGTGCAGCTTCGCCATGTCGCCGTCAACGCGCTGGTCCCCGTCCTTGCCCTGCTCGGCACGCAGGCGGGATCGCTGCTGGGCGGCGCCGTGCTGACGGAAACGGTCTTCGGCTGGCCGGGGGTGGGCACCGTCATGGTGGGCGCCGTGGGCATGAAGGACTATCCCGTCATCCTTGCCGCCGTGGTGCTGATCGCCGTGACCGTCAGCCTGTGCAATCTCCTCGCCGACCTGCTGATCGCGGTCGTCGACCCGCGCACGACGGTCTCCCGATGAGCGATCGCCCGGCCATATTTGACAGCGGGGGAGCGACGCCGCGCCCGACGCGCCACAGCGGGTTTTCCCTCCGGGGCCGCCTCGGGCTGGCGCTGATCCTGGCCTGGGCCGTCCTTGCGCTGCTCGCGCCGTGGATTTCCCCCTACGACCCCGATCAAAGCGACCTCGCCGCTTTCATGGCCGCGCCTTCGCTCGCCGACGGGCATCTGCTCGGCACCGACGACCTCGGCCGCGACATATTGAGCAGGATCTTCCACGGCGCCCGTCCGGTGCTGGTGGTAGCGGGCCTTGCGACGCTGATGTCGGTGGCGATCGGCGCCGCGCTCGGCATCGTGGCCGGCTATGGCGGCCGCCTCGTCGATCAGGTGATCGCCCGCATCGCCGAAATCCAGCTCACCATTCCCGGGCTGGTGCTCGCGCTTCTTGCCCTGGCCCTGTTCGGCTCGCGGCTCGAAAACCTCATCATCATCCTGGCGCTGGAAAGCTGGCCGCTGCATTTCCGCGTCGCCCGCAGCTACACGCTGAACGCCCGCAGCCAGGGCTACATGGAGGCGGCATGGCTTGCCGGCGTGCCGCACTGGCGCTCCGTCCTCAGGCATGTCGTGCCGGGCCTTCTGCCGCTGCTCGTCGCCACCTCGACCATCAGCGCCGCCTTCATCGTCATGACCGAAGCCGGGCTCAGCTTCATCGGCCTCGGCATCCAGCCGCCGAAGGCGGACTGGGGGCTGATGATCGCGCAGGGCAAGGCCCAGCTCGGGGCGGCGTGGTGGCTGTCGATCATGCCGGCGCTCGCCCTTCTGAGCCTGCTGTTCGGCGTCCAGCTTCTCGGGGATGCGGTTTCCAGCCGCCTTTCCTCCCTCGAAGGCGGAGGAGAGGCATGAGCGGGAGCGGCCATCGTCTTCTTTCCGTGGCAAGGCTGAGCGTGAGCGAGCCGCGGGCCGGGCGAATGCTCTGCGGCCCGCTCTCCTTCGGCATAGACCACGGCCGCACGCTCGGCATCGTCGGCGAATCCGGCTCCGGCAAGACGCTGACGGCGATGGCCGTGGCCGGCCTGCTGCCCGGCCATCTCGCCGCCGAGGGCCATGTCGCGCTCGACGGGGCGACGCTTCCGACAGGCGATGCCGCCGCCTCGCGCGACCTGCGCACGGCCTATACCGGCGTCGTCTTCCAGAACCCCTCGACCGCGCTCAACCCGAGGCTCACCGTGGGGGCGCAGCTCGCCGAGGCGCTTGCGCCGGATGTGCGCCGCGACCAGGCCCGGGCGGTCGCCCGATGCCTGACCCTTCTCGACGAGGTCGGCATCCGCGAACCGGAACGGAAGCTGACGGCCTGGCCCCATGAGCTTTCCGGCGGCATCGCGCAACGCGTGGTCATCGCCATGGCGCTTGCCCGCCAGCCGAAACTGCTGATCGCCGACGAGCCGACCACCGCCCTCGACGTGACCGTTCAGGCGCAGATCCTGGACCTCATCGCCGGCCTTCAGCGGCGCCACCGCTTCGGCGTCCTGCTGATCACCCACGACATGGGCGTCATCCGCGACCGCGCCGACGAAGTGGTGGTCATGGCCGGCGGGCGGGTCGTGGAGCATGGCGGGACGGAAGCGCTTTTTGCGGCGCCCCGCAGCAACGAGGCGAAAACCCTCCTCGCCGCGAGCGAGTTCGTCCTGCCCGAATGGAACGATCCCGCCGGGACCGCGCCCGGCACGCCCCCTCTCCTCGAGGCTCGCGGCGTCCGCAAGACCTTCCGCAAGGGGCCGCAGGCGCTTGCCGGTGTCGATCTCGTCGTCCGGCCGGGCATCAGCCTGGGCATCGTCGGCGAGAGCGGATCGGGCAAGAGCACGCTGGCGCGCATCATCGCCGGCCTCGAACGCGCCGATGCCGGGGCCATACGCCTCGACGGCGAAATCCGCAGGCCGGGCACCCGCTCGGACCTCGTCCAATATGTCTTCCAGGATCCCTATTCGTCGCTCGATCCGCGCCTGGCGGTGGTCGACACGGTCGCCGAGCCGCTTCGCGCCAAGGGCATGCGCAAGGCCGACGCCCTGAAGGCAGCCCGGACCTTGCTGGACGAGGTCGGGCTCGACCCGTCGCTATGGGAGCGCCTGCCCGGCCGCCTGTCGGGCGGCCAGCGGCAGCGTGTCGGTTTTGCCCGCGCGATCGCAACCCGCCCGAAGCTGCTGATTGCCGACGAGCCGGTCGCGGCGCTGGATTCCACCTCGCGCGAGCGGGTTCTGGCGCTCGTGCAGCGACTGCAGGCAAGGCATGGCACGGCGCAGCTGCTGATCTCGCACGATTTGTCCGTGGTCGCCCGCCTGTGCAGCGAGGTCGTGGTCATGCGTGCCGGCGAGATCGTCGAGCGGGGTCCGACCCGGCGCATCTTCGAAACCCCCGCACATCCTTACACCCGGCAGTTGCTGGAGGCCGTTCCCGGCCGGCGGCGGCAGCCGGCACCCCTGATCGAAACCGTTCACGCAACAGGAGAAACTACATGATTGCCGGATTGTCCTTCAACAGATTGCGGGCGGCGGGCGCAAGCCTGCTGCTCATGGGGGCGGCGACCATGTCCGCCTTCGCCCAGGCTCCCGCCGACTACGGCAAGACCCATGAGGTCGTCGTGGCCCTGCCCTATGCGCTTCAGACGCTGGATCCCGCGGTCGGCGGCAATCTGCGCGGCGATCTCAGCATCATAGCCTCGATCTACTCGCCGCTGACCCGGCTCGACGCCGACGGCAAGCTGATCGGCGTTCTCGCCAAGAGCTGGGAGCAGGCCTCCGACACGACATGGGTGTTCGACCTGCGCGACGACGTCGCCTTCTCGAACGGCGTGCCCTTCGACGCCTCGGTGGTGAAATGGAACATCGAGCGCATCCTCTCTGCCGAAAAGCCGAGCTGGATCGTGGCCTCCATGAAGGCCGTGGAGAAAGTCGAGGTCCTTTCCCCCACCCGCGTATCTTTCACGCTCAAGGCGCCCGACATCGAGTTCCCCAGGCGGCTGGCCGGCATTTTCTATCTCGAGCCGGAATGGGCCAAGACCCACAACCCGGCCATCGAGGCGCTCGGGACCGGCCCCTACAAGCTGGTCAGCTACAATCCCGAAGGCACCGTCAGCCTCGAAGCCAACGAGTGCTTCTTCGGCGCGCCGGCTCCCTTCGCCAAGGCGCAATTTCGCGTGGTCGTCGATGCCGCCGCCAAGATAAACGGCCTCAAGTCGGGCGAAATCGACGCGGCGGCGGTCATCGCGCCGCAGGATCTCGCCCAGTTGGAGACCAGCGGCAATCTCGTCGTCGGCGTCCGCCCCAGCACGCGCGTCCAGATCATCCGCTTCAACACCAACATCAAGCCGCTGAACGACGCGCGGGTGCGCCGCGCCCTCAACTACGCCATCGACAAGGAAGCGATCACCAAGGCCCTGTTCAAGGGGCTGGTCGAGCCGGCCAGAAGCCAGATCACTACCAGCTTCCATGAAGGCTATAATGCTGCCCTGTCCGCCTGGCCCTACGATCCGCAAAAGGCGCGCGACCTGCTTGCCGAGGCCGGCTATCCCGACGGCTTCGACGTGGAGATGGTGTTCGGCAAGGGCACCTATGTCGGCGGAGAGCAGGCCGCCCAGATCATCGCCTCGCAACTGGCGGCAGTCGGCGTCCGGGCCGAGCTCAATATCCTGCCGGCCTCGGCCCACAGCGAGCGCGCGGCTTCGGAAAACGCCGCCGGCCTGACCTGGTTCGGCTATGCCGATACGGCGAGCATCGCCGCGGAGACGCTGACCTATCTCGGAAGCACCCATTTCCAGACCATCGGCCCGGTGCCGGCGGCCTTCGATGAAGCGGTCGCGGTGGCCAAGGCCGCGCTGACCAAGGAAGAGGAACGGGCCGCCGTTAAGCGCGCCACCGAGGTCGCGGCCGACGAGGCGCTGGCGGTGTTTCTCTGGGACCTGCCGCAAACCTACGCCTACAGCAACAAGGTCGTCTGGGACATCCGCCGCGACGACTGGACATTGCCCTACGAAATCAGGCCGGCCGAGTGATCGGCCTGCCTCCCGCCCCTCGCATGCATGACAGGAAAAGGACGATGCCCAGCGGTCTTACGAAATATATTCGCCACAAGAGGAAACTGCACGACGAACGACAGGGGAAGCCTTTCGGCGACGGTCGGCTTTCGGCGCGGGTCGTCGCGGAAGGCCGAAGCGGCATCCGCCGCATTTTCATTCGCGACTTTCAGGTGATCAGCGACGGCTCGCCGGCCGGCGGCGGCTTCGACCTCGGCCCGGCTCCCGGCGAATTGCTGATCGGCGCGGTCGCCGCCTGCCTCAACCACGGCTATCTCATCCAGGCGGCGCTGCTCGACATCGAGCTCGACGCGCTGGAGGTGACGGCGGAAGCCGTGAGCAGGCCCGGGCAGATCGGCACGGGCTCGAAGGAGCCGGTCGATCTCGGCCTGCGCTACACGGCAAAGATCGCCTCCGGCGCCTCCGACGAGGAACTGGAGAACCTGCGCCGCCAGGTCGAGCTCAACAGTTTCGTCTACAATGTGGTGACGCGCGGCGCCCCGATTGCAGGCCAGGTGGAAAGGATCGAGGCATGACCATTCGCGTGATCGAGACGGACAAGACGACACCCGGCGGCCTGCGCTTTACGACCCGGCCTACCCCCGCGCCCTCCTATGGCGAGGTGCTCATCGACGTCACCCACACCTCGCTGAATTTCGGCGAGACCCGGCGCGGCGCGCGCGGCCTGGAGGCGGACGGCACGGTGCTCGGCTGGGATGCGTCCGGCATCATTGCCGCCGTCGGGCCCGAAACCAAGGCGCCGCCGGTGGGCACCCGCGTGGTCAGCCGCGCCCCGCTCGGCGCCTGGGCCGAAAAGCGCGTCGCGCATGTGGACGACATCGCCGTGATCCCGGACGATGTCGATCCGGCCGAAGCCGCCACCCTGCCGACCGCCGCCGTGACCGCGCTGGCGACCCTGCAGCTCGGCGGGCCGATCCTGGGGCGCACGGTGCTGATCACCGGCGCCTCGGGCGGCGTCGGCCGCTTCGCCATCCAGCTCGCCCGCCTCGGCGGAGCGCGTGTCATCGCCGCGGTCGGCTCGGAGAAGAGCGCCGCCGGCCTTGCCGGGCTGGGAGCCGATCTGGTCGTCTCCAGCCTCGACGACGTGAAGGAAGGCATCGACCTCGTCATCGACAATGTCGGCGGCCCGCAGCTCGTTCACGCCTTCAGGCTGCTGAACCGCAACGGCAATGTGCAGAGCCTCGGCTGGACCTCGCAGGAGGATGCCGTGTTTGGCAATCTCGCCACCGTGGGCCCGGTCGGCCGCCACATCCACGGCTTCCTGATTTCCGAATACCGTGTCGGTCCCTACCTGAAGTCGCTCCTCGGCTGGCTGCGCGACGGCAGGCTGAAGACGGAGATCAAATGGCGCGGATCGTGGGAAGACTATCCGCAGGCGGTCTCCGCTCTCCTGGAGCGCCGCCTGCACGGCAAAGCCGTTCTGGATGTCGGCGCATGAGCGGGAGCACCGATCCCTACCGCCACGCCTTCCGCTTCGACCCGCCCGTGGATCGCGAGATCGTCGGGCGCGTCGAGGAGGTGAAGGCGGCATTGGCGCCCGGCGTGGCGGCGCGCGACCGCGCGGGTTCCGCGCCGCTCGAAGAGGCCGCCATCCTGCGGCGGTCGGGGCTTGCGGCGCTGACCGTCGACGACGGCCAGCCCTTTTTCCGCAAGGCGCCGGACCGGCGGCAGGCCATCGCGGCGCGCTGGCAGGCGGCCCTGTTCGCGATCCGGGAGATTTCCCGGGTCGACCTGTCGGCCGCCGCGCTCATCGGCTACAACTACATGCACCTGCTGCGCATCGAGATCGCCGGGCGCGGCCGCGTCTTCGAAAGGGCCGTGGCCAGTTCGCTGGAGCGCCCGACGCTGTGGGGCGGCGCCAACAATCCGGGCGGCCCCGCCGCAAGGCTCGAGCGCGTCAGGGACGGCTATGTCGCCAATGGCAGCAAGAGCTTCGCGACCGCGGCGCAGACGGCCGACCGGCTCGTCGTCGGGGAAAGCTGCCATGCCGCGGACGGAACGGAAGAGCGCCTGACCTTCGTGCTCGATGCGGCGGCGCCGGGAATCTCCCACGCCGACGACTGGGACGGGATCGGCGCCCGCCGCTCGGCATCGGGGCGGCTGCTGTTCGAGAACGTCTTCATCCCCGCCGACGCCGTCTTCAGCACGGCCCCCGCCGATCCGACGAAAAGGTCGCTCAACGAGTCCATCGGCTCGCTGGCCTTCCAGATCATGTTCGTGAACTTCCTCACCGGCATCGCCTTCGGTTCTATCGACACGGCGCTCGCCTATCTTCGCTCGCGCGACAAAGGCGGGGAAAGGGCACTACCGGGCCATGTGGCCGAACGGGCGGGGCAGGCGATCGCCGAAGCCAACGCCGCCTTCGCGCTTGCGTCGGTGGCGAACGCGGCCTTTGCCGAGCTTGTCGCCGACATCGACGCGGGCAGGCTGACGCCGGAAAAGCGCGGCGAGATCGCGGACCTGATCTCGCAGGCGAAGGTGGCGTCCGATGCCGCTGCGCTGTCCGTGACCTCGCGCATCTTCGAAGCCGTGGGGGCACGCGGGGCCACCCTCGCCTGCGGGCTCGACCGCTACTGGCGCGATGCGCGAACCTACACGCTTCACGATCCGGTTGCCGTCAAGGCCCAGGAGATAGGCCGTTTCGGCGTTCACCTCGAACTGGCGACACCTTCCGCCAACAGTTGAAGCTGGAGCGTCGGAATATGGTTTTCGCGAAAATCCGGTGCGCAGGCAGAGAGATGGATCGCCGACATGCGTCTGTTAGGATGCACGGCGGTTCCCCGCCCTTCCGGTGCCATGACCCGGTGACATGACATGGACGACACATCACCCCGCCCCCAGAAGCAGCGCCGGAAGAAGGGAAGCTGGCGCTTCCTGTTCCGGTCGGACAGCGTCGCCCTGAACTTCGTCGCCACCGTGGCGGGCTCCAAGGACAGGAGCAAGGGCATCGACCGCTTTTCCGAACCCGCCCTGCTCGATCGCTGGCTGTGCGAGGCCGAGCTGCCGCCGCCCGCAGCCCCGGCGACCCCGGAGGACCTGCAAAGGGCGAAAAGCCTTCGCGAGGCGGTGTTCCGGCTTGCCGACAGCCGCCTCTCCGGACGGGAGGTCTCCGTATCGGACATCGCCATGGTGAACGCCCATGCCCGAGCAGGCATGCCGGTCACCCGCATAGCCTGCGACGGGTGCAGCACCGAGCCGCCCGACGCCGCGGAAGTGGGCGAGCTTCTCGGCGTCATCGCCCGCGACGCCATCGACGTCCTGACCGGCCCCTATCGCAACCGCATCAGGCAATGCACCTCGCCGCGCTGCCATGTCATCTTCGTCGACAGGTCGCGGGCTGGCAATCGCCGCTGGTGCGCCATGGCGCCCTGCGGCGACCAAGCCAGCGCGCGCGCCTATCGCAGCCGCAGGAAAGCCGCCGAAGCCTGAAATATCGAAGGCGCACCGGCGAAATGCTGTGAACCCGCGCACGGTTCATGTGAAATGCCCGGCATGTTCTGCTAGACAGGGAAGCCGCCTTTCAACTGCCGGTGCCGGCGGGGAGATCGGCACGCTCACCCTGCCGGGGCGCATGACCGCAAGACGATGACCTTTCACGCCGACCTGCACGTCCATTCGAAATACTCCCGCGCCACCAGCCGCGACCTCGATCTCGAGCGCCTGTTCTGGTGGGCCGCGCGCAAGGGCGTCAGGGTCGTCGGCACGGGCGACTGCGTGCACCCGATCTGGCTCGCCGAGATCAAGGACAAGCTGGTGCCGGAGGGCAACGGCCTCTTCCGCCTGAAGCCCGGGATCGAGGCCGCGCTGCTGGAAACGCTTCCGCCCGCCTGCCGCCGGCCTGTGTCCTTCATGCTCTCCACCGAGATCTCCACCATCTACAAGAAGGGCGAGAAGACCCGGAAGATCCATCACCTGATCTATGCCGCCGACCTTGCCGCCGCCGACCGGCTGGCGGCCAGCCTCGCGCGCATCGGCAACATCGCCTCCGACGGCCGGCCGATCCTGGGGCTCGATTCGCGCGACCTGCTGGAGATCGCGCTGGAATCGGGGCCGGACTCCTATCTGGTTCCCGCCCATATCTGGACGCCCTGGTTCGCCGCGCTCGGCTCGCAATCCGGCTTCGACTCCATCGAGGAGTGCTATGGCGACCTTGCCGGGCACATTTTCGCGGTCGAGACGGGCCTGTCGTCCGATCCGGCGATGAACTGGCGTATCTCTTCGCTCGACCGTTTCCGCCTCACCTCCAATTCGGACGCCCATTCGCCCGGCAAGCTCGGCCGCGAGGCGACGCGCTTTTCCTGCGCGCCGGACTATTTCGCCATCCGCCGCGCGCTGGAGACCGGCGACGGCTACCTCGGCACGGTCGAGTTCTTTCCGGAGGAAGGCAAGTACCACATGGACGGGCACCGCGGCTGCGGGGTGCGGCTCACGCCGAAGGAGACGATCGCGCTTGGCGGGCGCTGCCCGGTATGCGGCCGTCCGGTCACCGTCGGCGTGGCGCACCGTGTCGAGAAGCTGGCGGATCGCAGCGAGGAGGAGGCGGTGCCCCCGCCCACGGCGGGCGAGGTGTCGAGCCTCGTGCCGCTGCCCGAGATCCTTTCGGAAATCGTCGGCAGCGGCGTCGCCTCCAAGGCGGTCGCCGCCGCCTACGACCGCGCCGTCGCCGCGCTCGGGCCGGAGCTTGCGGTGCTGCAGGAGGTGCCAGCCGAGGACGTCGCCAGGGCCCACCCGCTGCTCGGCGAGGCGGTGACGCGGCTGCGCGCAGGCACCGTCGCGCGGCAGGCGGGCTATGACGGCGAATATGGCGTCATCCGGCTGTTCGAGGACGGCGAGCTCGACCGCCTCGCCGGAAACGCCCTTCTGTTCGACGCCCCGATGCTGCGCCGCGCCCGGCCGGCAAGGCCCAAACCCGGCGCCGACGAAACAGAAGAAACGCAAACCGAGGCCTTGCCGTCCGCTCCCCGTCCCTCGGGCCGTTCCGGCGTGCTGGCCGCGCTCGACGCCGATCAGGCCGAGGCAGCCGAAGCGACCGAAGGCCCGTCCATGGTGGTCGCCGGGCCCGGCTCGGGCAAGACGCGCGTGCTCACCCATCGGATCGCCCATCTCGTGCTCGAGCGCGGCGTGCCGGCCACGGCCTGCCTCGCGGTCACTTTCACGCGCAAGGCGACGGAGGAACTGCGCACGCGGCTTGCCGGGCTGCTCGGCGACGAGGCGCGGTCCGTGGCGGTGCACAGCTTCCATTCCCTGGGGCTCGCGATCCTGCGGACGCATGGCGGTCTCGCCGGCCTCGGCACGGACTTCCGGATCGCCGGCGAGGCCGAGCGGAAGGCCGCGCTGGCCGCCGAGCTTGCAATCGGCGAAACGCGCGCCGGCCGGCTCCTGAGGGCCGTCTCCGTGCTGAAGCGCACCGGAGCCAACGGCACGGCCGAGGAAAACGAGGCGCGCGCCGCCCTCGACCGGATCGGCCGCGAGCGCAACTGGGTGGATTTCGACGATCTCGTCGCCCTGTCGGCCGACCTTCTCGAAGAGCGCGCCGACGTGGCAGCGCAGTGGCGGGCACGTTTTTCGCATATCGTCGCCGACGAGTTCCAGGATGTCGACGAACAGCAATACCGCCTGCTGCGGCTCCTGGCCGGCGCCGCCGGCAATCTGTGCGTCATCGGCGATCCCGATCAGGCGATCTACGGCTTTCGCGGGGCGGATGCCGCCTGCTTCGACCGGTTCGGCCGCGACTTCCCCGCCGCCCGCACGCTGCGGCTCAAGAACAACTATCGCTCGACCGGAACCATCGTCGCGGCGGCGGCGCGCTTCATCGGCGCGCCGGGCGACGGCGTCACCCGGCCGGCAGGGGACCGCATCGCGCTGCATGCCGCAGCCGACGAAGCGGCGGAGGCCGAGTTCATCGCCTCGGCGATCGAGGAGACGCTCGGCGGCCACGACCTGCTTGCCGCCAACCGCAACGCGGGCGGCCACGGCGCCGGCAAGCCGCTCGGCTTCGGCGATTGCGCGGTCCTCTACCGCACCGATGCCCAGGCCGGCGCCCTGCGGGCGGCGTTCGACCGGGCCGGCATCCCCTGCATGAAGAGTTCTCCCACACCCATCGGCGGGCATCCGGGTGTCGAGGCGATCCTCGGGATGCTGGAGGGCGCGGGGACATCCGAGGCCATATCGGCGGCCCGCATCGCGGAAGCTGCCGAAGCCGCGCGCCGGCTGGAAAAGGCCGATGCGGCCGTGCTGGCCGAGGCGAAGGGCTGGCTCGCCGCGCTTGCGGCCTCGGATTCCGTGGCCGGCGATCCCGTCCGCTTCGCCGAGGGTGTGGCCCTCTCCACCGAGGCCGATTTCCGCGACGCCCGTGCCGACCGCGTTTCGTTGCTGACCATGCACGCGGCGAAGGGGCTGGAATTTCCGGTCGTGTTCGTGGCGGGCATGGAAGCGGGACTGATGCCGTTCTCATGGGGGGCCGCGCCCGAGGGCGACGGGCTGGCCGAGGAGCGCAGGCTGTTCTATGTCGCCATGACCCGGGCCCGGGACAGGCTGTTCCTTACCCGTGCCGCCGAAAGGTTCCGGCACGGCTCGGTGCGCATCTCGCCACCCTCCCCGTTCCTGGCCGAAATCCCCGCCGACCTGCTGTCCGCCGCGAAAGCCTCGGCACGAAGGCGCGCGCATGCGCCGCAGTTCAGCCTGTTCTAGATTCCGGGCGTAACGCCCGGCCGGCGGCTGGCCGCGCCATGTCCAAATCGGCGCAGCCGCGGCTTCGCACTTGACGCGTGCCGAGCAGGCTCGTAGGCCGTCGCCAGCAATCGCAATCAACGATCCGAAAGCCCCGGGCAATGGAAATTTTTACTGCCGCCGGCATCTCGGCGCTGCTGCAAGTCGTCGCGATCGACCTGGTCCTTGCCGGCGACAACGCCATCGTCATCGGCCTCGCGGCCGCCGGCCTGCCGGCCGACCAGCGCAAGAAGGCCATCCTGATCGGCGTGATCGCCGCCACGGCGCTGCGCATCTGCTTCGCCGGGATCGCGGTGAAGCTGCTTGCCATATTGGGGCTTCTTCTGGTCGGCGGCATCCTGCTCCTGTGGGTGTGCTGGAAGATGTGGCGCGAGTTGCGCACCTCGCAGGAGGACGAGCGCGAGGCGACCGAGGCGCTGGCCGACGACGGCACCCCGGCCAAGGCCGGCGCCGGCGCGGAGCGCAAGCAGCGCAAGACGCTCGGCCAGGCGGCCCTGCAGATCGTCATCGCCGACGTGTCGATGTCGCTCGACAACGTGCTGGCCGTGGCCGGGGCGGCCCGCGACCATTTTTCGGTGCTGGTCATCGGCCTCATCCTTTCCATCGCCCTGATGGGGCTGGCCGCCAGCTTCATCGCACGGCTGCTGCACCGCCACCGCTGGATCGCCTATATCGGCCTGCTCATCATCCTCTACGTGGCCCTCGACATGATCTGGCGCGGCGCAATCGAATTGTGGCCGCATGTCAACAACGCCATCACCTGAGCGCGCGCAACGGTAGGCACGGCGCAGGAAGTGTGATACTGCGCCGCCTTCCAAAACCGCCGGAACACCCTCGATGCCAGCTCCCCGCGTCAGCTTCGTCAGCCTCGGATGCCCGAAGGCGCTTGTCGATTCGGAGCGCATCATCACGCGGCTGCGCGCGGAAGGCTACGAGATCGCCCGCAAGCACGACGGTGCCGACCTGGTCGTGGTCAACACCTGCGGCTTCCTCGATTCGGCCCGCGAGGAATCGCTGGGCACCATCGGCACGGCGCTGAAGGAGAACGGCAAGGTCATCGTCACCGGCTGCATGGGCGCGACCCCGGACCTGATCCGCGAAAAGCACCCCAACGTGCTCGCCATCACCGGCCCGCAGGCCTATGAGAGCGTCATGGCGGCGGTGCACGAGGCGGCGCCCCCGGCGCACGACCCCTATGTCGACCTTTTGCCGCCGCAGGGCGTGAAGCTGACCCCGCGCCACTACGCCTATCTGAAGATCTCCGAAGGCTGCAACAACCGCTGCACCTTCTGCATCATCCCCGC